>DATGQJ010000838.1:0-5222 GCA_035304265.1 Oceanobacillus sp. | reverse complement strand
AGGTCGGGCGATTTCGGGAATGGCGAGAACAGATATTCATAGCCTTGTTGATGGACATCCCACAGGGCGAAGGCAACACCGATGTAGGGCACGGCGTTCACTTCAGCAACCGCTGCTGCTGCTGCGTGCAAATCGCTGCCGAACCCGCCAAGGTAAGCCACAACGTCGTTGTTGTTGTACAGGTCTTCAAGGTTGCTCACCGTTTTCACCGGGTCGGATTCGTCGTCGAGGATGGTGAGGTTGATCGGAATCTGGCGATTGAACTCCTCGACGAATACACCGCCTTCCGCGTTAATCGCCTCTACCGCCAGCGTATAGCCACGCTCGACCTGCGCCCCACCGCCCGCGTACCGTCCGGTCAGTGGAATGGTCGAACCGATCTCAATGAATTCTGGTCCGTCGTCCTGTGCCATCGTCAGCGTTCCCAAGCTGAGTAACAGCACAGCCAGTAAAGCGCGAACAAATAATTGTTTCATACAAAATCTCCTTTATGTATAAAACCCGAAGCCGGTATAGCCTCGGACATACCGAAAGAGGATTTAGTTTGCCCAGATGTCGTTCGCCGTCTTGACGATTAATTCCAGTTTTGCCCACTGATCCGCCTCGGTGATGTTATTCCCGTGAACGGTGCTGGAAAATCCACACTGCGGACTGAGGCACATATTCTCAATCGGCATATAGCGTGCCGCTTCTTCGACGCGCCACTTCAAGTCATCTGCCGATTCCAACTCTCCAACCTTGGTCGTCACTAATCCGACCACCACCGTTTTATTGGGCGGCACGAAGCGCAGCGGCGCGAAGTCTCCCGAACGCTCATCATCGTATTCAAGGAAATAGGCATCGACATTCAGTTCGTTGAACAACACTTCGGCAACCGGTTCATAGCTGCCTTCGGCAACCCACGCGCTGCGGAAATTCCCGCGGCACAGGTGAACGGCTATGCGCAAATCATCGGGGCGGCTGTCGATAGCTTTGTTGATGAGTTCGGCGTAAGCACGCGGCAGTTGATCGGGATCGTCACCCCTTTCGCGTGCCCCTTCGCGCATCTTGGGATCGCACAGGTACGCCAGATTCGTATCGTCCAGTTGGATGTAGCGGCACCCGGCGTTGTACAGGGATTGGATTTCGTCGCGGTAACACTGCGCCAAGTCCTCGAAAAATTCTTCTATTTCGGGATACGAGTCGATGTCAATGGCTTTACGTCCACCGCGAAAATGCACCATGGTTGGGGAAGGAATCGTGACTTTTGGTGTCTGGGTCGTGACCGACTTCAGGAACTCAAAATCGGCTTTCTGAATATCCTCGACATGGCGTAATTTTCCGGTCACCGTCAGACGCGGCGGCGCGAAATCCACCACGCCCTGTTTACCCTTGAACTGCACGTTGATACCGCCGCTGACCGTCACCCCATCCAGCTTTTCCAGAAAATCGGTATGGAAAAAGGTTCGTCGGAACTCGCCGTCCGTGATGCTGCGCAACCCGACGTTTTCCTGTTTCTTGATGACCTCACGAATGGCGTCATCTTCCGCTTGCCTCAATTCCTCTTTGGGAATTTCGCCTTTGAAGTAACGCTCCCGGACTTCCAACAATGATTTAGGGCGCAGCAGGCTGCCAACCTGATCGGCGCGAAAAGGAGGATTTGTTTTGCTCATTTTTGAATTCCTTTTAGGTAACAACCTTCTCTTTAGACACCACATTTTTGGAATGTGGTGAAAACCATCGCCACCGCTCGGTAATCTGGACGATACCGCCGGGCAATACCAACACGACAAAAATGAAAATCAAGCCGAAAACGATCAGATGCACGTTCACGAGGTTGCTCGCCAGAACGTCGCGCAGCAGCACAAAAAACACCGCGCCGATGAGTGGTCCGCCAATCGTTCCAATCCCGCCGATAAACGTCACCAGCAGCGCGTCAAACGTCCAGACCGGACCGAAAGTGAAACTCGGATAATAGCTGAGGTGGAAATAGGCAAATGTGCCACCCAACAATCCGGCGAAAAAAGCACTCAGAACAAAGGCGACTAAGCTCTGCCACAGCACATTCACACCAACGGAGCGTGCTGCTTCCGCATCTTCGCGCACTGCGATCATCCCCAACCCAAGTTTGGAGCGACGCAGCCAGAAAACCGTCACGACGATTAGCAGGAGAACGCCGAAGCACAAGTAGTAGCGAGGGGTGAGATCATATTCCCGCAACATCGGTCCCGGCAGGCGCGAGATGCGTGGCAGGTTGGTGCTGACCGTCAGCCGTAACGCTTCTGCCAGCGCCAGCGTCCCCACTGAAAAGTAGATGCCCTTGAGCCGAAGCGCCGGAATACCGACCAGAATTGCGACCACCGCCGCAAGCAATCCTCCGGCAAGAAACGCGGGCGCAAATGCCCATTCGTGAACCAGCCACAACTGGCGTGTCGCGAGCGATCCCAATCCGAAGAACGCCACATGTCCCAGATTCACCCGTCCAACCAGCCCGGCAAGGATGTTCCAGCTTGATGCCAGCCCTGCAACGATGAACAGCGAAATGCCCAAATTCAGGTTATCGCTTGTCCCCCATGGAGTGAGTGGAAGGAGCGCAAAGGCTGCTGCCGGAATGAGGTACAACCACAATCGCCAACTACGCATACTTTGCTCCGAACAACCCCTGTGGTCGCACGCTCAGGATAATCAGGAAGATGATCAGCCCAACCAGTTCCCGGTATTGACCGCCAAATATCAGCGAACTGACCGCTTCCACCAGCGCCAGCAGTATCCCTGCAATGAAGGTTCCGGGCATACTGCCCAATCCAGCCAGCACGACCACGATCAACGCTTTCAGAGTCCAACTCAGACCGATATTGGGGTTCACGCTGAATTGAAGGGCGACCAGCATCCCTGCTAACCCGGACAGCGCCGCGCCTAACGCGAAGGTAATCAAGTACATGCGCTGGACGTTGATTCCGGTCAGCGCCGCCGTCCGCCAATCTTCCGCCGTCGCTCGTATCGCCTTACCAATGACTGTTCTGTGGAGGAACCATTGCAGACCAATGACCACCAAAATTCCGATGACAAGACCGGAGAAGCGCACAATCGGCAAGCGCAACCCCAGCAGTTCCCACGCATTGGTCGAATAGCTGGTGGCAATACTGCGGTCATCTGCGGTGAACAACCGGATCGCAATCGTTTGAAGAATGAGCGCCAGCCCGAAGCCAATCAGCAGGGAGTTCTTGATTCGGTGTTCCTCATCGAACTGCACGACGTGGCGGAACAAACCGAGATGCAGCCCGATACCGATCACGATCAACACGGGAATGACGACAACTAACGAGAGATAGGGGTCAATCCCCAGAAGGTTGAACAGCCAGAAAGCGGTGTAGCCACCCAGCATCAACAGTTCGCCGTGCGCGACGTTCAGGACTTTGAGCACACCAAAGACCAGCGACAACCCTAAAGCCGCCAGCCCATAGAGAGAGCCGACCAGCACCGCCGATAATAAACTTTGACCAACAATTCCTACAGAAATATCCATCTTCTAAACCTAATTTTGTTTATGAAACCTGTACCGGGTTATCCACCACCCCATTCAGCCTATATTCCCAGATAAGCCTTCTGTATTCGCTGGTTGCTCATGAGATCAGCGCTGGTGCCTTCGCCCATGATAGCGCCCGTCTCGATGATGTAGCCGTAGGATGCGATCTCCAACGCTTTGTGAATATTTTGCTCGACGATCAAAATGGTGACGCCTTGTTGGTTGATATACTGAATCGTGTCGAAAATGTTCTGAACCACCAGCGGCGCGAGTCCAAGTGATGGTTCATCCAGAATGAGCATTTTGGGCTGTGCCATTAGTGCCCGCCCAATTGCCAGCATTTGTCGTTCACCGCCGCTGAGTGTGCCCGCCTTTTGTGCTCGCCGTTCGTGCAGGCGCGGGAAGAGTTCAAAAACGCGCTTCATCGTTTGTTCTTTTTGTGGACGCGCATGGGGCACGAACGCCCCCAACTCGAGGTTCTCCAGTACGGAGAGCGTCGAAAACGTGCCGCGCCATTCCGGGACGAGATACATGCCAGAATTGACGATCTGGTGCGGTTGTTGAGCGGTAATGTCCTGACCGCAGAACCATATCTTGCCATCCAACGGGCGCATCATCCCCACCACTGTTTTGAGGGTTGTGGATTTCCCCGCGCCGTTGGGTCCCAGCAGCGCCACAATCGCCTTTTCCGGCACATTCAGCGACACGTCCCACAGGACTTGAATATCGCCATAGGAAACCTGCAAATGCTCAATTCGCAGCATAGTCGTTTCCTAAATAAGCGCTGATAACGTTCGGGTCTTTGACAATCTCGTCAGGTGGCGCATCCGCGATCTTCTGCCCTGCGTTCAGCACGATAATCCGGTCACTGCAATTCATGATCGCCTTGATGATGTGTTCAACAATGACGACGGTGATTTCCGACTGGCGCAACCCACGTACAAATTCAACCGCCTGCTGCACCTCGGACGGATTCAGACCTGCCATGAACTCGTCCAGCAAGAGCAGGCGTGGTCGGGTCGCCAATGCACGCGCGACTTCCAACCACTTGCGTGACATGACGTTCAGTTGGTGCGCGAAGAGATCTTGCTTGTCTGCCAGACCAACGCTTTCAAGTGCCTCAGATGCCGCTTTTTCGGCAGACTGACGATCCATGCGTCCGGCGAACATTGCGCCGATCACGACGTTTTCCTTCACACTAAGGTTCATAAAGGGGCGAACCATCTGGAAGGTGCGGGCGACTCGGTATCCGGCGATTTTGTGGACGGGCATTCCGGTGATGTTTCGCCCATCAAGATAGATTGTGCCGGAAGTAGGCGGCAGCGTACCTGTGATTATATTGAACAACGTGGATTTCCCCGCCCCATTGGGTCCGATCAACCCAAGAATCATTCCCGGCTCAAGGTTGAAGCTCACGTTGTTCAGCGCCCGCACGCCGCCAAAATTTTTAGAAACGTTGTCAACTTCCAATAACATACGTACTTTTACTCAATGAACAATTTTTTTCGAATGACTTTTACAGCGAACGCTAGCCTTAGCAGCGATTCGTCACCTTTTTGAGCAGTCCTAGTAATGCTTCCCGTTCATCGTCAGTCAGTCCAGTTTCAGCAGCAAAAATCTCCTCGACTTCAAACGCCTTCTGTTTGATTTGCTCCAAGAGCGCTGCGCCCTCCTCGGTCACGCGAACGAATTGCCGTCTCCGATCATCCTGACAGCG
>DATGQJ010000837.1:0-2661 GCA_035304265.1 Oceanobacillus sp. | reverse complement strand
GTGCAAGCGGGCTGGTGGTCGAAAGCAGGGTGTAGCTATCGCCTGCCTCTCGCAAATCGCCTGCCGAGAGGGCGTAAACGTAAATCGTCTGGTTGCCGAGTTCATCGGTGACGGTTGCCCGCCGCTCGCCGCTTGTTTCGGCAACGCTCAAGCGCCGCCATAAGGTCGAAGCTGCGCTTGGCGCGGTTTCGTCCTCGTCAAGGATGTATGCCTCAACCACGTAGCCGTCGATTTCGTTGGCATAGACGTAGCCCATGATCGGCGTGATAGGGGCGCGAGGATCGTCATGACGGATCAGCCGCCCAATGCCGTCATAGGTGTAGGTGGCGGTTTGTCCGCCCGGATAGTTCACGCGGGTGAGATGCCCATCGGTGTATTCGTAGGTGATCTCGAAACACGACTGCTCGACAAGACAGGCATCGGTATCCGTCATCGTCAGGTCGCGCAGGATGCTGCGGACGATGTGATGATCGGCGTCGTAATACAGTTCCAACTGGCGCCTCTCGGCGTTGTCGGTGATGATGACGGGCAAGCCATCCCCGAATGCGCCCAAGCCATCCGGCGCCATGTCGGACGGGTAGGTGATGGTGATCTGATGTCCCTGCGACGGATAACCCACGCTGCGCAGCCGTCCGGCGCGGTCATATTCGTAGGTCAGCCCGTCCGGTAAAGTCAGCGTCCAACGGGAGCGCACGATTTCAGTTCGATTTGCGCCCGTTCGGGTGAGTCTCCAGCCGGGCATGGTGATCGCCGTGAATAGCTCGGTTCTGCCGCTGGTGCTCTGGCGCACGAAGGTATGCTGCGAGCCGCTTGGCATGGTCAGCGTGACGATGCCGCGTGCCGCCCACGTCGGATCGAGTCCGGCGCGGTAGCGCACCCGCGTTTCGGGGTTGGCGTTGGCGAGGTCGAGCACGCGGGCATTCGCCTCAGGATCGAACGCTACGTCGTAATCCACCGGAAAGCCATTGACCCAGCCGTAGCCGAACGCGCCGTCCTGCATGTAAACCGCGCTGTTGTAGCTGCGCGTCAGCATGAGATCATAGACCGGATGGTGTGCGGCGTGATCGACCACCGAGTACCACAGGTTGCCGTTCGCCGGATTGATGTCGCCGTTGGGAGCGCAGTTGGCGATTTCAAGCGTGGTGTTCACCGGATAGCATTCGCCGCCGAGGTTGTTGAGGGCACGGGGCTGGAAGCCCGGTTCGCCGGGCAGCGCCGTGCCGTTGAACGCCGCGCCGCCGAACCTCGGTTCGCCGCCGGGGGTGATCACTTCCAGATAATTCTCGTCGGCGGGCAATATCAGGCGTTCGGGCGCGTTTGTGCCTTTGTAGACCATGTGGATCACGTCGCCCACCGCTTCCAGCGAGAGTAGATTTGCGCCGTCGCGGGTGGTGGACGTGCGCGGCGAATCTAAAAATGTGAATTCGATTTGACTGTTGGTGTAGGCGAAACGCGCCAGATTGATCCAGTCGAACGCCAGTGAAACGCCCTGATCGGCGAGCGAGATGTTCAGCGGGTAGCTCTCGCCATCATCCGAATCGCGGGTCGCCATGCGAATGTCGCTCGATTGCAGGCGCAGCAGGCGATCTTCGATCAGTTGGGCATCCAGCACGCTTTGTGTGAGCGCGATTTCGCTTCCCGGCTCAATCGATTCGGGGATGAAGCATACGGTGTGGTCGGTGGTTGTGCCTGTGGGCGTGGGGGCGGCGGCGCGAGTGAACACACCTTCGCAAGCCGGGTTGGTTGCGCCTCTGCCTCTGGCGAACAGGGTGCGTTGTGCATTACGCGGCGTGATCGGGATAACGAAGGTTGTCCCGTTGGTCATCTTGAAACCCATGCAGTCCATCGACACCCACATGCCGGTGATGTCCTGCCAGTCGGTAGAAACGAATGTCCCGTTGGAATCGAGTACGTCTTGCAGGCTGCTTTGCGGGGGCGTGACCAACGACGCGCCGTAGCCGAAGTTTTCCAGCGAGAAGATGCGCGGCGTTTCGCCCACCATGCCGTTTACTGATAAATTGCCGCCAATCAGACTGACTGATCTCGCCCAGCTATCCAGCAGCAGGCTGCCGCCGTTGGGGAAGATCACCTGTCCGGCGGCGTTCGGGCGCGTCGAGACGGCACGTAGACTGCTGGGATTCAGGCTGAAGGTAGCGTCGCCGGGGAAGGTGATGATCTGCCGACCATCCTCAAAGACGAAATCTCGCCCTGCGATGAATTGTCCACGCGTTTGCTCATCGCGCAGGTCGGTTAGGGCGCTTGCCACGTCCTCGCTGCCCTGATAGTTAATGCGAATCTGGTAAGTCGCAGTCATGGCTTCGGTGCTGGCGAAATCGCGCACGCGCACCACGACGGTGTAAATCCCGCTGCGCGTGGTCGGGATGATGTAGCTCTGTGCGGGGGTCACGGGTTCGTAGCGAATATTCTGGGTGATGCGATCCATCCCCTGAAAGACGGCAAATTCCAGCGTTAAGCCGCTAGCGAGGTTGCTAAAGACCAGTTCTGCGCTGGTGGTGCTGTTGGCGTTCTCCACGAGGAACGACCACACGTCGCCGATGTCACCTGCGCCAACCGATCCCGTCGTCGGGGTCGCCGGAGCCAGCGTCCCACCGCCAAGCAGCAGCGCGTCCGGCGTAGTGTTTTGTTGCATCAAAAAGCGCG
>DATGQJ010000836.1:0-2550 GCA_035304265.1 Oceanobacillus sp. | reverse complement strand
CATCGGTAAAGGTCAACGCGGTCTGATAGTCTCCCCCGCAAAAGCTGGTAAAACCACCGTCCTCAAAGAAATCGCAAACGCAATTAGCCGAAATTATCCTGAAGTTCATCTGATGGTCGTGCTAATTGGCGAGCGTCCCGAAGAAGTGACGGATATGGATCGCTCGGTAGAAGCGGAAGTGATCGCCGCAACCTTCGACGATCCGGTTCAGCATCACGTTCGCGTCGCCGAAATGGCGCTTAATCGTGCGAAACGATTGGTCGAAATCAAGCGGGATGTCGTCGTTTTGCTGGACAGCATCACCCGTCTGACGCGCGGCTACAACCTCGTCGTGCCGCCAAGCGGACGCACCCTCACGGGCGGTCTCGATCCGTCCGCCATTCACCCGCCGAAGCGATTGTTTGGCGCGGCACGTAACATCGAAGAGGGCGGCAGCCTGACCATCATCGCCACCTGCCTTGTCAATACCGGCAGCAAGATGGACGATGGTATTTACGAGGAATTCAAAGGTACGGGTAACATGGAACTGCACCTGAGCCGTAAGCTGCAAGAACGGCGCGTGTTCCCGGCATTCGATATCGAGCAGTCATCGACTCGCCGTGAAGAACTGCTGTTGGGACCCGACGTGCTGCCTCGTGTCTACACCCTGCGCCGCATGTGGTCGCACCTTGCGGAAGACCCCGATCTCGGTCCGGCGGGCGCAACCGAACAACTGCTCAACCAGCTTCGGCAGACCGACAGCAACGAAGAGTTCCTCAACATGCTCCCCGGACCCGGCAGCAACATGCGTGAGATGCGCTTCTTCGAGCGTTAATTTGAAGCGATCAGCAGGGCTGATCGCTTCACCTACACGCAAAGTTATGCTATACTGCCTGCGCCGTAATTTTTGAACTTGAAAGTGAAACGCTGTAATGATCGATGTCAATCAGCTTCGTAAAGGCACCACCTTTCTAGAGGAAGGGCAAATCTGGAAAGTCCTGCAATATTCTCACCATAAACCGGGAAGGGGCAACGCCACCATCCGGTTGACGGTGCGCAACATGCGCACAGGCGCAACCCGCGAAATGACCTATAACTCCGGTGAGCGTGTGCAGGATATACGTGTCGAGGCGCGAACCGTAGAGTATCTCTATGACGATGGGGAATTCCTCACGTTCATGGATCTGGAGACTTACGAGCAGCCTCAACTTCGCCGTGATGTTTTCGGCGATGACTTGTATTTTCTGAAAGAGAATATGCAGATCACCCTTCTCAGCTACGAAGGGGAAATCATCGACTACCAACTGCCAACCACCGGCGACTACAAAGTCGTCGAAGCCGAGCCGGGCTATGCGGGTGACACGGCGAACAATCCGTCGAAGAAAGTGACCGTCGAGACCGGATTGCAGGTACAGGTGCCGATTTTCGTCAACGTGGACGACGTTATCCGCGTGAAAACGGAAGACGGCAGCTACGTCACGCGCGTCTAACTACTCACAGGGCTGTGCATTCGCTTCGATCTCACGCAGGGCTGCATAGACGCAATCCATTGCCGGGTGCTTGAATGCGGGATAGGCGTAATTGACCAACTCGCCCGTCTTCCCGTTGATGTTCCAGCGCCACCGCAGCACTGCGGTATCGTAAGCGTCCCCCTTAGGAATATCCTCACCAGTCATGACCCCGCAGCGTTCGATGGCGTCCTGTAGCTGCTGCACTTGCTCTTGCGTCAAACAGTGGGCGAGTTTCCATTCTTTTCCATCAAACACGCGAACTCGCCCATCGTTGTAATAGACGCGCTCGGTAGTCAATCGGCGGTGACTGTCTGTGTATTTAGTGCTTAAATAGATGTCACTCATCACGGCACTGTCCAATTCAGATTGGTTGCTTTTTCGAGCTTCAGGGCAAACGGCGCGTAATGGGCGCTGTGAACCACGCTGCCCATCGACATAATACTGTCGGTATCCCCTGCCGGAATCTCAGCAAACTCATCGTTTAACAATTCATCATCGGCAGGCGAGTCGGCTTCACCAACCAGACGCCGCACTCCCGTATCCATGTCCACGTATTCATCGCCCAGACCGAACATATGCCCGGCTTCGTGCGCTGCCGTAAGCTGCTGACTCTCGAACGGATCGACAAAAATATCGGCACGGCGATACTTCGGGTCTTCATTCGAGCGGGTATCATCCCCCGGACCGACCTCGCCCTCGGCGTTGGCAGTAAAAGTCGCTGTATTGACTTTGCCCGCCAGATAGCTGACCACGTTATCCGCACGCTCTTGCGACAACCCAAGATTGAAATCATCCGACCCGGAAGCCGTCGCACGTCCAACAACTTGAATTTCATGTGGCTCCGGCGTCCCGTCCTCTTCAACCGATGGCGGCGGCAGGGCGTTGATTTCATCGGCTATCGCATCCAATTGTCCGGTCATTTCCGGCGTGAGGTCAGCCCTGCCATGTCCAAATGGTCCGGTGAAGCGGTTCAGCCGGAACACCTCGAAAGTATCTGGTTCGGTGGCATCGCGCGAGTCAAATTCAGAGCGATCTCCCTGCACGAATGAACGGAAGCGTG
>DATGQJ010000835.1:0-6015 GCA_035304265.1 Oceanobacillus sp. | reverse complement strand
CTGTTCGTCTCGCGCCGCTTGCAGCAGTGTCGCCTGCTGCTGCGCCTCGGCAGTTTGCGTCTGCCCCTGATCTGGCGTCGGTGTGCGCGTAGCCGTGTTCGACGGTTGCGGCGTGTGGGTAGGGGTTTCGGTTGCTACGGCGGCATCTTCCGTGATGAGCGCTTCCGTCGGCGCGTCGGTTGGTGTGAAGGGTGGCGTATTGGTCGCCGCTGCTGCCTGCGTTTCCGTCAGAAACTGGTTGAGAATCGCCTCGACAGTTCTGGTGTGATTAGGGGTGGTCAGCAGCGCGACTCGCGCGAATTCGGTCTCGGTGAGTAGGCGCTCTGCCTCGCGCACAGGGTCAAACGGCGTGGACGTGCTGACACCACCGGAACCGCTGCTGATGACCAGCGCCGCGCCAGCAATCAGGGTGATGGCGATGAGCGCCAAACTGATCGCCAGCCACAGCCATTGTGGACGCTCACGATGCTTGGGAGAAGGTGGCGGCGGTGGAAGCGTTTTGACGTTGAGCGCATTTTTCAGGGCGCGTAAAAACTCGTCCGGCAGTTCTGCCCGTGTCCCCGCCGTCATATCGGCGCATTGAATATCGGCAAGCTGCGTCCACACCTGTCCGTCTAGCAGCACCGGAAACAGCGGCTTCCCCAGATTTTCCGCCAGTAGCACTTCGCGCCGCACCCATCGGGATTGGCGGGCGTTTTCCGACATGATCACCGTGAATGCAGAGCAGTTGACGATGCTCGCCTCGATGGTTTCCCACCAGTCGTCGCTGGGATCAATGCTCTTTTCATCCATCCACACGCGGAAGCCACGCGCCTCCAACAGCCATTTGAGGTGACGCGCGAAGACGATGTCCTTTTTGCTGTAGCTGATGAAAATATGGGACATAGCTATACCAATGCTGGTCGCCGCACGTCACCAGTATAGATCAGAATGCGCAAAAGGACAGAATGTGCCGAGGCTTACCCCGGCACAGCCACCGAATCGATCACCTGCGCGGCGAGTTCATAGCGCCCGAACGCCGGAATGATGTACGCGCCCTGCACGAAATCGCGCATGTCGCGCAGAAGTTCCTGCGCCACCTTCACGCCTTCCTGCGCCGCGTCCTCGCCTGCGTCCTCGATGCGTTTGAGGATGTGCGGCGGAATGCTGATACCGGGAATTTCATTGTGTAGGAACAATGCATGGCGCAGGCTGTACAGCGGCATCACGCCCATCAACACGGGCAGATGCAGCGGTTCGCCCACGATTTCCTCATAACGGCGCAGGAATTTTTCCGCGACGTGCGGCTCGAACACCGCCTGTCCAAGCGCGAAATCTGCCCCGACCTCGATCTTCTTGCGCAGCACTTCGATTTCTTTGTCCGGGTTGGGTGCTGCCATGTTGAGGGCGCAGCCCACCGTGAAGCTGGTCGGCTGACCAATCGAGTTCCCCGCCTGATCCACACCCGCGTTCATGCGCTGCTTGGTCAGCTTGATCAAGCCGGAAGGCACGATGTCGTAATTGTCCATCGCTTCGGGGTAATCGCCGATGCGTGTGGGATCGCCCATGCAGACGAAGATGTTGCGCAAGCCAAGCGCGTGTGCGCCCAACAAATCGCCCTGAATGCGCAGCATATTACGCCCGCGCGTGGGGAAATGCAGCACCGTCTCCACACCGAGCCGCGATTGCAGCATCTGGCAGACCGCCCAAGGACTTACGCGCATCCGTGCTGTTGGACTGTCAGCAATGTTGAGCACGTCCGCGCCCGCGTCGCGCAGCATCCGCGCCGAATCGATCAGGCGGTCAAAGTTGTGGCTGCGCGGCGGTTTCATCTCCACACTGATGACGAAATGCCCGTTCGCCAGCTTGTGCGCCAGTTCGGTAGGATGATCCGCCGCCCGCACATCTTCCTCGCTGTGCGGCTCGAACAGCGTAATGCGCGTGGTGGTGGCGTGTTTGGGATCGTCGAGCGCGGCACGCATGGCGGCGATGTGTTCCGGCGTCGTGCCGCAGCAGCCGCCGATGATGGTTGCGCCAAGCGCCTTGAAGGTCAGCGCGTAATCGGCGAAATATTCCACCGTCGCCGGGTACATGGTGCGCCCGCCAAAATTTTCAGGATAACCCGCGTTGGGCATGGCGGAGAACACCGCATCCGGTTCGGACTGGCGCATCCCCTGCAAGACCCGTGAAATCTGGACAGGTCCGCCGCTGCAATTCACGCCGATCACGTCGGCATGAGCCTCGCGCAGTTCGTGCGCCACCCGCCCCGGCAGGTAGCCAAGCAGCGTCCGATCATCGGGTCCGAAGGTCATCTGGCAGATGACGGGCGTTTTGGGCGCGATCTCATGGGCGGTTTCCAGCGCCAGTTTGAGTTCCGCCAGATCGTTGAAGGTCTCGAAGATCAGCGTGTCCACGCCCTCCGCCACCAATGCCTTGATTTGCTCGACGTAGGCGGTGCGGGCATCTTCCGGCTTGAGCCGTCCATAAGGCGCAAGTCCAATCCCAAGCGGACCCACCGACCCGGCAACGTAGACATCCTCGCGCCCGCTTTCGGCGATTGCCTCACGCACCAGCCGCACGCCGGTGCGGTTGATCTCCTCGACCTGTTCTTCCAAGCCGTGATCCGCCAGTTTGTAACGGTTCGCGCCGAAGGTGTTGGTTTCGATCAAATCCGCACCCGCGTTGACGTATGCACGATGAACGCTCCGCACGTGATCGGGCTTGCTCAAGTTCAAACCGTCAAAACAGGCGTCGATGGGAATGCCCCGCGCGTGGAGCATCGTGCCCATCGCGCCATCTGCCAGCAGCGGCTTGTCGGATTTCAGGCGTTCAAGAAAGTTGAGTTTAGACATGGGTATCTCTCACTGTCGTAGACGTTACGGTTGTTTTTTCCATGGGTGTCGAAATCATCCTCGCGCTTTTCACCAGTATTTCATCCTGACTGTAAGCGTCAAATCGCTTCGCCAGTTTGATGTGTTTCAGTTCATCCACGCTTCCAGATCGGTTTTCCTGCTCGACAATCCGAAAGCCCGTTGTCGCGTGCAGATTCCGGTAGTCCGGTTCGCGCAGACGGTTTTGATATTGCAGCGGATTGTTCAACAGGCTCCACACGAAATCGTTGTAGCGCAGGAAGTTGTATCCCGTGATCGAGTGGTCAAAATGCTGGTAATGGTCGGACATATCAATAATGTGGCTCATCAATCCATCAGGCTTGAGAATGCGGTGAAACTCCTGAAATAGCTCGACCAGAATCGGGTAGGGAATGTGTTCAAGCGTCGTATTTGAAATCACGTAATCCACCGATGCATCGGGGAAATCCGTGTGTCTGGCGTCCGCAATCAGCAGTTCAATCTGCATCTGTTCTAGCGCCTCGTGCTGCGATTTGGCGGTGTTGGCGATCTGCTTCAACGCCGCAAAGCGCTCGTCTTGCAAGTCGGGCAAAATAGCTTTCAATTCTTCATGTGGATACTCGCTCAAAATTCGCAGCATGGCATCGAAATATGCCGGATCGGACAAGCGGCGTATGTCGATGCTGTAGACTTTGCGAACCCCGCACAAATACATCCCGATAGGAACAGTGGGAAACCACCCCGTCCCCAGTTCAAGTACCGTTTCCGGCAGGCTGTCGCTCTCTGCATTGCGACGATAGTAAACAAGGTGTTCGGCGCACCATTTCAGCCGTCGCGCCAGCGCCTTCTGACTGGGGATGATCGACTTCGTAACCCGCTTCTGAAACTGGATGTTGATCCAGTCTTGCCGCGGGAGATGCGAAATCACGCCCTGCGCCAATGCCTTCAACAGCCATCTGGGAATCATGAGTCAGTTCGTCCCGCTTTCCGAGCGAAAATGTAGGCACGGCGCGTCTGTACTTCCACAGGTTCAGGGTAGGGATCGCGCTCAATCGCTTCGTCTATCGTGAAGCCCGCCGCTTGAAGATAGCCTTTCATCTCCTCGCGTTCGTAAAACAGAAAATCTATGGACACCGGCTCGCCCCAGAGTTCGTCCACGTGGCGAATTTCATTACCAATGTGAAACGTGACCAGCAGCACACCATTCGGGCGCAGCACGCGCCGCAATTCTGACAACGCACGCACCACATCGGTGCGTGGAATATGAATGATGCAGTAAAACGCCGCGATCCCGCCGAATTCCTCGTCTGCCACGTCGGTGAGTGCAAGCATATCGCCCTGCTGGAAGGGGATGTCAGGATTCAGCGTTCGCGCCTGTTCCACCATACCCGCCGACAGATCGATGCCGCAGGTTTGCACGCCGCGATCACGTAGGTAACGGGCAACTTGCCCCGGTCCGCAGCCGAGATCACAGATCGTGCCCTTGCCGTCCACCTTCTCGATCAGCCAGTCCAGCATCAGGCGATCAAACGGCTTGTGCGCCAGTTCGCCATATATTTTGTCGGCGTAGGTTTTCGCCAGACGGTCATAACTGGCTTGTAATGGCATACTCAGCCCTAATTCGCACACGTGCCAAACAAAATGATCAGCGAACCTGTGCCGCTTTCGTCGCGGGTCACGTCCCAATCGCCCTGTGCGATTCGCAGCGCGAGGCGGTCAATCATGCCGCCGTTGTCCATCGTTCCGCGAATGTATTCCCCCGTCTGGCGACCATACCACTGCCGCACCACAGCGGGATCGTCAGGCGAATACAGGGTGATCGCCGTGTTGCCCATGCCGAACTCTGAGAACATATTGTGGCGGCGCAGGCGTACCTCGGCGTTTGGATAAATCGGCAGGCGTTGGCTCAAGCCCGTATAACAGACACGGTCAATGGCAAAGGTCAGCGTTCCCACGCAAAACACCAGCGCCAGACCCAATCCGAGGCAGCCTAAACACCCCTGATGCTTATTGAAAAACCTTCTCAAGGTACTCTCTCACTTACGGGCAGGTCAACGTAATCTCACTGCCCCCGTCTTCCGCTTCGACTACCGTCCACGTCTGGTTGGGTAGATTGCGAAAATCTCCGGTAATCACGGCTTCGCGCTGAAGCGCGGCGCGTGCCCGATTGAGCCTGTTCTCTACCTGTGCAACCGATTCTGTCGAATGCAGCTTTGTCGTCAGCGAACCAAACGGTTGCAAGAAATAGGGCTGCTGCTCCTCGATAATCTGCATGTTGGGGTCGTCAAGGTATGTCTTCCTGCATTCTGCCACCTGTCCCATGAAGCGGCTGTGTAAAAACAGCAGCAGCAGGAACAATGTGACAATCACCAACCCGACGATCCCCAACACGCCTGAAAACAACCCGCGAAACTGGTGATCCCAACTGCCTACAGACTGTGTAGCGGGTTCAAAAACCTCTTCTTCCTCTTTCGGCTTTCGCGGCGGCAGCAGACGGTAGATCATGGCGTCCCCCCTTCATTTGATCCTTACTGTCATTACGATTCAGGATCGAAGGTGGTTCGCTCATCACCCTGATGATTAGGGGTCACGCCTCTTCGATCTGCTGCAAGCGATCCACACCGACGCTGTAGTATTTGGCGTCGGGGTGGTGTACCACGATTGCCGCCGTACTCTGCTCTGGAACCCATTGATACGATGCCGTCAGCGACAACCCCAACTCGGTTTCCGCCTGCGGCAGCAGCCCCAGCAAGATTTTGTGATCGCGCAGGTCGGGACACGCCGGATACCCCCAGCTATAGCGTTTGCCCTGTCCCGGCGGGATGTCCAGCCCTTTGTTGATCACCGCGCGGTTGACGTAATTCGCCGTCGCTTCTGCGGCTTGCACCGCCAGCCCGTGAAAGAAATATGCCTCGCTGTAGTTGTCCGCCGATTGCAGTTGGTTGAAGCGTTCGGTTGCCTTTTCGCCTACCGTCACCACCTGAAGCGACACTGTATCCACCAAGCCGCTATCGACGGGCGCGAAATAGTCGCTGATGCACAGGTATTCCCCGAACGGCTGACGCGGGAAGGTGAAGCGGGCGACCTCGATTTTTTCCGGTGGCGTCCCGTTCGCCTTCTGGAACGGCTCAGGATCGTAGATGATCAAATCGTCGCCGTCGCTGTTGCCGGGGAAGAAGCCATAGAC
>DATGQJ010000834.1:0-4941 GCA_035304265.1 Oceanobacillus sp. | reverse complement strand
GCTGACATTTTAAAATAAGTCTCAAAACCCGCTTGCCTTAAAGCTGCTTGCGCTTCGGGGATTTTTAGAAAGTCATGCATCATGTACCCGGCGATGAACAGTCGCTCGACGGTTTCATCCCAATCGCGCATCGGTTGTGCGCCCCACCGGTGGAGCAGTCGGGCAATGCGACGCGCGGGCAGCATCCCATTGATGAGGTGCGCTCGCAGGGTTTGATCACGGCTGTAGCGTTCGGTATTGGACGCACCTTCCTGCTCTTTCTGTCGGAAGAATGCGCCGCCCTTCGCCGCTTTCATTCCGAAGTAGTAGGACAGCGGACCGACGACGTATTGCGCGAAATCTGCCAGCACCCCATTTTCATCATCCGTAGGATCAATGGACTGTGCGAACAAGGTTTGAAACATCGGCTGATCTGCGAGAGTTTTGGGAGGTGGCGGTTGTTCGGCTTCATCTGCTCCAAGCGCCGCGAAATCTGCCTCGTCGTCGTATACCACTTCGTCTTCCGGCGGTAGGTTAGGATCGTTAACACGCATAGCGAATGCCCCCTTGAGTAAAGAACGAACAAATCAAAGAATGATCGGCGCGGAGCCACCTGATGAACGTTTGCGTCGCGACCATGCGGAGTCGAGCAGCAGCGCATGGCGATCAAATGCCACGCATCCTTCGATACCGTTTGCAGTGGTGAACCTGAATAGCTCAAGCTGCAAGCCAAGCCGAAGCCGCTTGCGTACTGCCTCTGGGTCTTGATTGGGTAGCAGCAACGCCACCAAACGTTGCCTTTCCAGCGTTCGATTCAGGCGGTTTAGCTCCGGCACATCAGGTACATCGAAGTGGAAGCCCGTCATTTCGACCACGACTTCCAGTTGTTCTTCGCGTGGCTCAGCATCCAGAAATATTTGGACACGTCGAGGCTGCGACAGCCAATTGAGCAGCTTATATGCTGCCAGTGGCTTTGAGCGTTCCAGCGCCTTGCGGTTCTGCCCCTGTCGTTCGGCATAGCGCAAAATTTCGGCGATTCCCATTCCCTCAAGTTCGGCGTGCCGCAGCAGCGTGACAAGGTTGTAGGGCACTATCTCTTTGTGCTGCGTAGCAAGGTCGAGCACGAGCGCCGTAAATGGGCTGCTCCCGCGAAATGATCTGGCAGCTTCCAGCGTTGCCTCCCTTTTGTCGGTGAGCAGTGCCCGGAATTTCTTCACTCCACCGGGAAAGAGTATTCTGTATTTTTCAAACAGCCGCTTGGCTATCTCGGCATACTGCGTTCCAACATCATATCTTTTGAGTTGATCGAGAACATGCGCTGCCTGCACCCCCGCCCAATCCCGAATGTACCTGTCGAATTCCTCGAATGGAGTGAATGCCTCTTCCAGCGTCGCATGGTAATCTTCGCGGCTAACCGATGACTCGACTGGATATTTCGCTTTGATCGCTTCGACCACCCAATCAGGCAAGATTGCATGTGCCTCGAAGCATTCAAAGGGTGTTCCATCCCGATCCGTCTTATGTCGTCCTAGCCTACCCAACCGCTGCATGTGACTGGCAGCATCAACGCTCTCGAAAATGAGCAAGTTAATGTGAAAGTCCACTCCTACATCAATCGTCGAAGTGGCAACGATCAGATCGTAGTCGTCCGTTGTGCCGCGCTCGGAAAGCGGCGTGATTCCGGTGTTAATTCCCACATGGATGTTTGCTTCCCGGCATGGGTCTTGTAACTTCCGGTAAATGCGTTGGGCGGTGGCGACGCTATTGGCAATAATCACACCTTTTGCACCGGGATGATAATTTGCAAAAAAAGGCAGAATGATGTCGTGCAGGTGTTCATCCATCCACATTTCCAACTGCTGCCCCGCATGAAGCGTCAATGTGACAGGTTGAAGAATGCGCCGCCAACCGGGAAGCAACTCTGAATAGCCATATTGATATTCCCTGCCAATATTTTCAATCTTCAGGTCTGCGATTGCGGCAAGGTGCAGCAATTGATTACGCGGCGTTGCTGAAAGGAATAGAAAGCGGGGTGGCTGCTTACCTTTGGTAACTTCCAGCATGAGCAGCATAGCAATAATGACAGAGGCGATCTGTGGTGTGCCAAATAGGTGAAACTCGTCAAAGACGAACAGCCGATAGCGATCTGCCAGTTCACCAAGGATGATGTCACGTGCCGCGCCGTAGTTGGTATACCTGAATTGCGCCGCCAGATGAAAAATGTCCGGGTTGGTGAGGACGGCATCACTGCCTAACAACTGTGCCAGAGCATCCATTCGGGACGTATCGTCTATCGCTTCCTGAAACTCATCCATCCGCGTGGCGTTCACGACGTTATACAGCAACCTGCCGTTTGACCAGCGGGGCGGCTGCCATTTTGTCAATGTGTCTTCCAAACTTCGCTGCTGATCTCTGGCGAGTTCATTAGTGGGATACATGGCAAAAGTCGCCCATTTTTCGTTGAACAGCATGAACTGTCCGGCGAAAGTTTTGCCGTCGCCCGTCATGGCGCGGTTGATGACGATAGGGGCATCCCCAAAACGCAGTGCCCGTACCGTCGCCGCCTGATGTGCCATCATTCGCCAGTCAGGAGGGATTTGGTCTGCGGTGATGCCAGCAGCGTTTAACTCATCCTCGGTTGCTTGACGTGAGTCTACGGATTGGAGCATTATCGTGTGCATCGCATTTCCCTCATGATCTGCGCTCACAACCATCGTACTTCAGGCATGTCCCTACAACGGTGGGGGATCAACTTGATGGTTGCAAATTTGATCAAATTCAAGATATGTTAATATTTTTATATCATTTATTTGATTTACCATAATAACCTCATGCGCTTCCGTTGAAGTTGCTATCTTAGGAAATATGCGAACCTTGATGAGGAGATCACCCATTCGCCGCCTGAGACATTGAAACGGGGCGGAAGTGGAGGAGACTGAACGAATCCAGGCAGATTCGTTCCAGCGCCGACTGAGGCTTTATATCCCCCTATTCCTGATACCGCTGGTACATCTGCTCAATCAACTCTTTCATCGCATCCAGCGCTTCTTTCCCGCCAGTGACGCGGCAGTTTGCGCCGTAGTGCAATAGGGTTCGCAGATCGAAAAACAGATTTCTCGACAGCGCATGAACGACAGCGCTGCCATCCTCGTGCCTCACAATCGTACTGTCAGGAATGTGCTTGGTGACACCAAGGCGTGCCACTTCTGGCGTCAATTCGTATACCAGTTCAACCGATTTCACCCGCCGTCCCGGGGGAAATTTGCTCGGCAAAATATTCGGGTTGCGGATGCGCCCGACGCGGTAGGCGGTAACTTCCTCTTTATACCAGCGTCCACGGGGGGTTTGGGTTTCAAGGCGGTAAGCTTCAAGGTAGTAATGGCTGCGTACCGTATCGAAATAGTAACGCATCGGCTCAACGCGGTGATACCGCCACTCTCCATCTCCGCGTTTAGGTGAACAATACTCGAACTCCAACTGACGATGCTCGCTGCACGCTTGCAAAATCTTGTCACGCACCTCGTCTGAAATCTCATCCTGATCAAGCGGTTGTAAATTCACTTCGAGCGCCACTCGTTCCCGTTCCAACTCGCGCCGCCGCTGGCTCGGCAAAGTCATCAGCACAATGTCCATCAATGCCCGAACTTCGCTGCCCATGGGCACTCCGTCGCCGCTAAAAGTTGCTTGTAAGAATGCCAACCCGCGCAGCGCGTCTCGCGGTACGTCAATCAAGGGGCGATCAATCGACTTTAGAACGTAGCATTCCGTTCCACGATCATAGATAATCTCGCACTTGAGCCGCGTTCGCAGGCGATTACGATCTTCCTCAAAACGTCGCGCTGCTTCGCTTTCACTTAAATGCTTGTCTTCATCCTCATATGCCTTGTCCTTGATGATTTGCAGCAGTTCTTCAGAAGACGCCTCTCCACGCAAAAGTCGCCGCAGTAGCGTCATGCATCGGTCAATGACAAGCCATTGAGAGCGACGGTCTTTGCCTGAGTTGCTCATGATTAAATGTCCTCGTCAAAGCTATCCACCGCGTTTAGTTCGTCCTCTTCCTCATCTTTGACAGCGCGTGAGAGATACTGCACTATCGTCATAACATCATGAAGTGGTTGTGGGTAAACCGTCGGATCGTCGGTATGAGAAGACTCGCGGCGCAAACGATGAACAAGCGCCGCCCACTCTGCCGGATCATCTTCGGGGTGCAGGTTGTTAACCCAGATTTGAACAGTGGACGGATTTGCGGCGGACTTATCGGGTCTTTCCAGCTTCATCCAATTTTTCCCCTGTCGACGGTTCACCATGTTATGAAGCGAGTAAAAGACATTCGGATCGTGTGGGTGGACGTACAAACCCTGCCAGCGACTTTTTCTTTCTTCAGGGATGCAAAACGGTGCTTCGTCTTCGCGGGAGAAACGGAGTCGGGCGACACGTGCCTGTGGAAAATCTTCCAATGTGGCGTTTAGGCTGAGTGGTGCGTTCCCGGTTTGGGAAGCGAGTTCGGGATACACACGCCGGAGATTTTTGTCCGCCACCAGTAGCAATGCGGCATTCGAGCCGCGCAGACATTTTTGCAGCGCGTCACGGAAAAAGCTGGTGGTCTCTTCCATTCCATAATCGTAAGACCACTGTGCCGCCGCGATAATGCCCTCACGCAACGTTGGGTAAAGTTGCGCTGAACCCGTATCTTTCGGAATCAGAACGTGCAACTGTGAATCATCCGAAGGCGCATGAACGACGACAGGCAGCAGCAGTTTTTGTTCGCCCTTGCGACGGGCATTCAGTTGTATCAGCCACAACGCAATCAGATCAACCTTCTCAGGCAGCGTGGATTTCTTCGGCACTAAATAGTAGGGATTCAGGCGGTAGCCGAGAACGCGCAGCAGATCGTGGATCGCATTCTCAATCCTCCGCTCATAAGCCTGAACTGTATCCCATTCTTTTTTCGGCGTGAAGAAC
>DATGQJ010000833.1:0-4001 GCA_035304265.1 Oceanobacillus sp. | reverse complement strand
CGTGCCGAGCAAAGAAGAAGCGTTGGAACGGGTGGCAGCGCGGGCAAAGCAGACTCCGCCCGGACAGTGGGTTGAAGGCTACGGTTGGACACAGGACGAATGGGCAGACCGACGTTTTCCGTCCGCAAGTGATCTTGACCGCGTCGTACCGGATCATCCGGTTTTCCTGAGGGCGAGAAGCGGACACGCAGCATGGGTGAATAGTGCTGCGCTGCGGTTGTGTGGTATTGACGCGCACACGCACGTTCCTGAAGGTGGCGAGATTGTGCGCGACGACGCGGGGCAGCCGACGGGCATTCTGCTGGAAGCGCCCGCGATGAATCTGGTTGCGGAGCGTATACCGCCGCTGACTATAGAGCAGATTGCGACACAGATGCAAGCTGCGCAGAAGGTCGCGCTGTCGCTTGGGATGACAGGATTCCACGATTTCGATGATCAGGACTGTTTCAGCGCCCTTCAACTGCTGCGCGAATGGGGTGATCTCAGGCTGCGGGTGGTCAAGAACATCAACAAGCCATATTTCGACAGCCTGATCCAGATGGGCATCCGCTGGGGTTTTGGGGATGATTGGATACGGATTGGCGGACTGAAACTGTTTGCAGATGGGGCGCTGGGACCCCGCACCGCCTACATGATCGCGCCTTACGATGGTGAACCGGACAATTACGGGATCGTCGTGGTCGATAAAGAAGAAATGGCTGAACTGGTCAGCCGTGCCAGCGCTGCCGGACTGCCTTCGACCATACACGCGATTGGCGACAGGGCGGTTCACGACGTGCTGGACGTGTATGAAAGCGTCCGGCGTGAGGAATCCGAGCGCGGCGAACCACGCTCCACACGACGCCACCGCATTGAACACGTGCAGTTGATTCACCCTGACGACGTTCAGCGCCTTGCAGAACTCGACGTGATTGCTTCGATGCAGCCAATTCATGCCACCTCTGACTACGAACGGGCTGATCTTTACTGGGGCAGCCGAACCCCTTACTCGTACAACCCGCGTTTGCAACTGGATCAGGGCGTTGTGGTTGCATTGGGGTCGGATGCGCCCTACGACACAGTAGGACCGCTGAAGGGCATCCACGCAGCCGTCACCCGCCAACGCGCGGATGGTTCGCCCGGAAGCGAGGGATGGAATCCATCGGCACGCCTGACCGTAGATGAGGCGCTGCGCGGCTTCACTATCGCGCCTGCTTATGCGGCTGGGATGGAGGATCGGCTCGGAAAGTTGATGCCCGGTTATCTCGCTGATCTGGTTGTGCTGGATCGTGACCTGTATGCTGTTCCTCCGAGTGAAATACTCGATATTCAGGTACTTGCGACAATGGTTGGTGGTGTCTGGCAGTACGGCGGTCTGTGATCTACAATCCTCTCGTGTGATGACCAGAGGGAGAGCAAGATGAGCCGTCCGGGAATGATGCTTGGGACTGTTGAACACCCGGTGCAGGGTGAGATGTTGAAGGTGGGCGATCCCGCACCAGACTTCAGGCTGAAGGCGAACGACTGGACGATCAAGTCGCTGGCGGATTACGCGGGAAAAGTGAAGATATTTAGCGTTGTCCCCTCGCTGGATACGCGCGTGTGTGCCGCGCAGACGCGACGGTTCAATCAAGAAGCCGCGGCATTGGGCGAAAATGTGGTGATCCTGACGGTGAGCGCCGACTTGCCCTACGCACAGCGCCGCTGGTGCGCTGCCGAGGGGATAGACCGTGTGGAAACCCTTTCCGATCATTTTGACATGAACTTCTCGGATGCCTATGGCGTTCACGTGACCGACATGCGCATCTGCCAGCGTTCGGTGTTCGTGGTGGATCAGAATAACGTCGTCCAACTGGCGCAGTACATTCCGGTGATGGGCGACGAAGTTGATTTTGATGCGGCGTTGAACAAGGCAAGGGAGTTGGTGTGAAGTAAAAGACAAAAGACGGTATTGGATGGTCTGATTATTTCTATTGTCGAGAGTGAGAACATGAACGATCCAAGAATTGCAAAGCTGGCGGACGTACTGGTGAATTACTCGACCAGCGTGCAGCCGGGTGAATGGGTAGGTATTCTGGGCGATGTCGCCGCGCTGCCCCTGATTCGGGCGGTGTATGAGGCAGTGGTGCGGGCAGGCGGAAACCCGTCGCTGTTCTTCACGGATGAATATATGACGCGCCAGTTTCTGCGGCTGGCGAACGACGAACAGTTGACATGGCTCGATCCCAGTCTTGACCTTTACTACAACCAAGCGGATGTATACATCCGACTTGGGGCGTACCCGAATACGCGGGCGATGTCCAACATTGACCCGAAAATCGCCCAGAAAATGCAGTCGGCGCGGCGTCCATGGCTGGAAACGCGGATGCGCCGCGCTTCCGAAGGCAAGATGAAGTGGGTGGGAACGCTGTACCCAACCGAAGGACAGGCGCAGGACGCGGGCATGAGTCTGGAAGAGTACGAGGATTTCGTGTTCAAGGCGTGCTTTGCGGATAAGGATGATCCAGTTGCGGAATGGCGCAAGGTTGCCGAGACGCAGGAGCAAAAGATCAACTGGCTGAAGGGGAAGAAGTCGGTCAGGCTGCAAGGTCCGAACATCGATCTCGAACTTTCGATTGAAGGGCGAACTTTCATCAACGCATGTGGCGAACGCAACATGCCGGATGGCGAAATCTTCACGGGTCCGGTTGAAGATTCGGTGAACGGATGGGTCAAGTTCACATACCCGTCGATTGTGCAGGGACGGGCAGTTGAGGGAATCGAGTTGAAGTTCGAGCAGGGCAAGGTGGTGCAAGCCAGCGCCCAGAAACATGAAGACCTGCTGTTCGCGCAGTTGGACGCAGACGCGGGTTCGCGGTATCTGGGCGAGTTTGCAATTGGGACGAACTTCGGTATCGACAAATTCACCGGACAAATCCTGTTCGATGAGAAGATCGGCGGGACGGTGCATATGGCTGTCGGTTTGGGCTACCCGGATACAGGGAGCAAGAACAAGAGCAGCGTTCACTGGGATATGATCTGCGATATGCGGACGGACAGCACGATTCACGTGGACGGTGAATTGTTCTACCAGAACGGACAATTCGTGGTTTAATTGGTTTCATTACTCCTGACCTATTGTTGTAAACCTCACCCCCCAACCCCCTCTCCACAGCGTGGAGAGAGGAGTCGAACACAGCGTGACGGGGGTGAGGTTCGAGAGAAACGCTCTCCGCCTTATTTGGTGAAATCGCATCAGGGTCAGAAGTGATCTTTTCCTCAGTGACAAACCTCTCACGCGTCGACACAGGCAATTTCCAAGCATTGTTCGCAGTACGTCGTGTCCAAGGTGGTGTTTCGTGTACAGAACCATCCGGGTCTTGATAGACGATTCTCACCACCTGACTACTGTCCTGCGACAGCCATGAGGTTACTTTTGGAAAACGGTCAATGAGTTTTGCAAGTGTGGTCACGCGCTGATGGAAGGTCGCTTCATCCATTTCATCGGCAAGGTTTGCGACCATTTGGAGCAACTCGCGCATCAACTGTTCACGCAGGTACTTGAAAACATCGTCTTCTTTCGCCGATTCAATGTCGGCAATTTCAGGTGGCAATAACGAGGGAAGCTCTTTCTTTTGCCGAGAAATTTGCGGCATTGCCACGTTCGCTTTTTGCCATTTTTGCCGAATTCGCCAATGATGCAGTGTGCGTTCCGGCACGCCGGTTTGTAAGCTGGTGAGCAAGATGTCTCCATTGTTACGCTCTAGAGTGAGCATGATTCAATGCTTTGTGATCTGGCGCGTAACGACGTGCCATAGGAACCTCTTTTGGTTGTCTCCCCCGACCCTCTCTTCGGTGGCACGGGAATGCTGACTATTGAAAGTAGCACAAAAGTTCTGTTTGATGTGGACATTTTGGACGGCATTTTGGACCATTTTTAGTGATGAGCAGAGACTTTAAGGGGAATGGATATAGAAGTGGGAGTGCGAGGGCGTATACTTTTAGCATGTTGATGAGATTGCTCAAGGATGACGACTTATGGA
>DATGQJ010000832.1:0-15957 GCA_035304265.1 Oceanobacillus sp. | reverse complement strand
TGACCGACGCCTTCACGCCCGACGTACTGCGCGAACGCCTGCAACGACACCACAAGGCGATCAAGGCGCTGCTGCTGGATCAATCGTTCGTTGCCGGCGTGGGCAATATCTACGCGGACGAGGCGCTGCATCACGCGGGGATTCACCCGCTGCGCCCGGCAGACAGCCTGACCGATGAAGATATCGTCCGTCTACACGCCGCGATTCGGCTTGTGTTGCAGCGCGGCATTGAACGCGAAGGCGCGAGTGTCAGCACCTACCGCAAGCCGGACGGGACGCGGGGTGATATGCAGAACCATTTTCTGGTCTATGACCGAGAAGATGAACCGTGCCTGAACTGCGGGCAGCCGATCAGGAAAATCCGTGTGGCGCAGCGGGGCACGCATTTTTGCCCCCACTGCCAGCCTCTTGTGATGGCTCTAATGACCAAGTGAGGACACTATGTTAGACAGCGGCTTTGGCGATTTCTTCCGCCAACTTCCACCGATTTTCATCATCATGTTCTGTGGCTCAAGCCTTGCGCTGGTCGCCGTCTTCGCGGTGATCATCAACAATCGTGGCAAACGAGCGCGGGCAGCCGAGGCATCGGCAACCCCTATCACGGTTCACACTGCTACTGTCGGCAATCCGCCGCCCTCTGGCGGTTCCGGAGGTGATCTACCTGATCTCGATTCGCTGCTGAATGTCGATCCGTCGTCGCCTGCCCCACGCCCCATACAGCGCGGTACGTTCATGGTGAACACGACTCTCGGAGAAAGCATCGAAGCTGTCGAGGTGATGACCATCTTGCGCGACGTGGCAGAAGGCGGGTTGATCATCCAGATTGGCGACAAGGTTTACCGCAACCCGCCCGCGCTGGCAGATGCAGAATTCAAGCGGCGATTCAACAGCACCGTGCGCGACCTGTATAAGTCGATTAGCGACACCTCACTCAGCACGAAAGCCACAGGTGAAGTGACTGCTGCCGTTGAAGAAGAAGTCCAAGAGGAACCGCCCGTTGCTCCACCGCCGCCAGCGCCGCCGATTGTTCCCGGCGCACCGGTCCCCGGCGATTTGCCCAAGTTCAAGGTTCCCGACTTTCAGGAGAAACCCAAGCGTGGACGGAAAGGTCCCGCCGAGGAAATACCGGAGATCAACATCGCCGCCGCGATAGAGGAATACCTGCAATACAAGCTGTCGATGACGCCACAGTTTGCAAGACGGTTCATTCACGTGCGTCCAGCGGTGGGCGGCGGCTTGCGCATCGACGTGGACGATAAATCCTACGAGACAGTAGGCGAGGTGGAAGACGAAGCCGTGCGCCTGTTCTTGCAGGCAACGATTGACGAATGGCAGAGCAGGCAGTAAGGGTTATCTGATTTATCATAAGAGCATCAGTTACGGAGATTGGTAAGGGACAAGAAAATACCCATTAAGAATGAGGAATCCGCCTGAGGCAAATGGGGGTAGTCTGTGAAACGGCTTGTATATGTCGCCTTCCTTTTCCTTGCCATCACCACAGTGGGATTCGCGCAAGAATCTGAACACACTTGTGACGATTTAGCGTTTGAAGGGGTAGCAGGCGAAATGGTTTTTCGCAATCTGCGAACCGATGAACGCTTCACTTCGACTTTGCCATACGCGCCGGGCACAAGAGGTTTTGCAGCGCCTTCTGTTTTTTACTCGATAGATGCGACTGAAACAGCAGATTCGCTTGGTCTATTTCGCTTAACTTCGGATCATGATGACCGCGAACTGCTCTACGTTTTTCCCGAAAAATGGGAGTTTGTCGTTACCAGTCTGTCACCAGACGGAACGAAGCTGGCTATATCCCGATCATCAAGAGGGGATCAACCGCTTGAATACGGAGCAGCAATAGGCATCTATGATCTTGAACGGAACCTGCCACCAGAGCAGTTTTCCGAAATATCTGCCTTCGGCGGTATTTTGACTGGATTTACTGCTCTGGCGCTTACATGGTCGCCCGACGGCGAATATCTAGCGGCTACCTTGCTCCCGACTGGTCCTGAAGAGGAAATCCATATTCTGTCTGCGGACTGCATTCTGTCTGGCGAGGCTGTCTGTGAGTCCACAGCCATTGAATCTTCCCCTGCTCGCGGACAAGTCTTCCCCACATGGTCGCCCGACTCAGAAAGGCTGGCATTCATTTGTTATGGCACGGGAGTCTGTATATGGGATTCAGTAGATGGAGAAATCCACACTTACCCAACCACGCCTGACCTTCGAACTTTGTACTGGTCTCCCTGCTCCGGACAGCTTTATGGTTGGCTTGAAGAACAAGACGGCGAACGCCTTTCTCTGGTGGAAATTACGATTGATGGCACAACGCTCTCCATAGGAGACACCATTGTCAGCAGTCCACAAAATGGGCTGGCTGGATTGATCACGTTGCCTTCTGGAGAACTTCCCGTATGGCTCGCATTACGTCCATGAAATCATTTCATCCAGATGAAGATACCAGTGAACTGCGAATAGACGCGGCGATCTGGAAGACGCAATTACGCTTTATGATCAAGCGCTGGAAATCGATCCAGAGTTCGCTGATGCTTATTTTGGCAGAGCAGTAGCGTACTATGATCTTGGTGAATTTGCGTCTGCTATTGAAGATTTCAACCAACTACTTGAACTTGTCCCCGGTCATCTGGATGCGCTGTTCAATCGCGGGCTTGCCTATTACGAATCAGGCGATTACGGGCAGGCGATTGTCGATTTCACCCTTTACATCCGCTTGACGCACGGGGCTGTGAATGGTTACGGGGCGCGTGGAAACGCCTATTATGCGATGGGAGATTACGAGGCAGCAGTAGAAGACTACACCTAATTAATCGAGGTTCCTTCCTCACAAGCCACTGGCTACTACAGGCGTGGCAATCCCTACCGCAAAATGGGTAAGTTCGAGATGGCAATTGCTGATTTCGAGCAGTCGCTTCTCCGGGACTCAACTTTCGCCGATACCTACTGGGCGCTTGGGCTTACCTACGATGCCATAGAGGATTTCGATAAAGCGCTGGAATACTATCAGCAGTATCTTGACCTTGCAGGCGAGGATGCAAGCCAGACGGTGATCGAGCGCGTTCAAGCGTTACAGGAAACTGAGCACGAGCCTAAACAACGTTAACCGACTGGGCAGGTATTTTTGTCCATCCAGCGTTTGGCGTGTATGGTATGGTAGGCATAACCATTAGCGGAGTGTATGTATATGCAGCTTCGTATCTTCCTACTTGTCGGGCTTGCGCTGGTGCTCTTTGGCGCTGTCGCATACGTGACGGCGGCAGCAATTTGTAACTACCAGCTACCGGAAATCACCTTGACCGACTCCATTGCGAACTTTGCCGCCAATTCCAATCCGCAGGCGTCGGAACTGATCGCGCGGGCAGATGCGTTTGTGCGCCAGCACGAATCGCCTGTGGTCGCCGTTGGCAGCGGCATCACCTTAACCAGCGCCTTCCAGTGCGTGGGCGAAAGCTGCGAGCCATCACGGGTGATTGTCGAGTTTGGCATGGAACCGCGCATCCGCTGTGAGGGCATCCACACCCCCGTGAAATCGGTACAGTTCGACTTCCATCCAGATGAAGACCTTGTAGCAATCGAGACGCATAGGCAGGATGGCGGAAATTCGATTACGCCCCTAGAATTCACCACTGCGCAGCCTTCTATCGAGACGGCTTTGGAAGCTGCATTACAGCAGATGTCCAGAGAACAACTACAGGGCGACTATGAAGCCGTCGTCTCTATAGGGGCTTCCGATATGTGGAAAGTCTGGTTCTATGAGATTGGGAGCGAGATGTCTTTCGCAGAGATCGATATTCCAATCACAGGCGGTGAGTGAACGAGTTCACGTATCGACAATAGGCAGCGGGTCGCCAAGATAAGTCGGTAAGTCATGGCGTACAAGGTCGAATACCGCCAGCGCGGTTGCCGGAAACTCTCGTAACTCGCTCATCAGCAGGCTGCGACGGGCATAACCTGTGGGGCGCATCACGTCTGCGGCAACGCCCACCGAATCGACTCCCAATGCATTGCAGATCAACAATGCGCGATCCAGATGAAAGTCCTGCGTGACCAGAATCGCTTGATTGACGAGGAAGATGTCACGGGCGCGATAGCAGCTATCGTAAGTGCTGAAGCCTGCGTAATCGAGCGTGATCGCTTCGTCGGGGATGCCGAGTTCGAGGGCATAACGGCGCATGGCTTCCGGCTCGTTGTAAGTGACCTCACTGTTATCACCGGTGAACAGCAGCGCTTGCACTTTGCCGGAACGATAGAGTTCTGCGCCGAGCCTCACCCGATCTGCCAGCATTGCGCTTAAACGTCCGCTTGGGAATACCTGCGCTCCAAACACAATCGCTACCGGACGCTCTGGCACAGCATCGAGGCTGTAGATATAGCCGCTCGCCTGTACTGCGCTGAATCCACGCAAGAATGCGATACCGAGGATGGCGAGCATGAACAGTCCGATGCCGATGATGAGCAGTCGTCGGATTTTCGCTACCATCAACTACTCCGCGAAGATGTCACTCACTGCGATCTCGAAACCGGGCAGCACCGGATCGCCGCGAAGCACGTCATTCATCCCAAGTATCTTTACGGGATGTCCGGGCAGATACACTTCGACCTCTTTGGTTTCGGGGTAAATCACCCACACGACAGTACCCACGGAAAGATAGTTCGACAGCTTGATTCGCAAGTTGCGTTCTGATTGAGTGGAAGTAGGAAACTCGACTTCTATAGCAAGTTCCGGGGGATTGGGGTTATAACCTTCCCGCGCCAGTTCAGGCTGGCGGGCATAAGAGATAAAGGCAACATCCGGCGCGTAGCGTTCGCCCGCAATGATGTAACCGCCTGCTTCTCCGGTCACGTGTCCGAGCTTGTGCTGTTTTACAAACACCTTGAGCGGTGCGCCAATGTTATAACCCACTGAGGATACGTATGGATTGGATGGCACTTCGACGATTTCTCCCCCGATGAACTCGAACAGCTTGTCTGCGTTCTCCGGCAGATCGATGATGCGTTCGAAATCTTCAAGCGTGAGCTTCACTCTTTCGTGTAGGGTCATGCGAAACCACCTCTATCACTATCACCATGTAGTGTACATGAAGTGATGGCTCTGGAACACACCTTATCTGAGAGTGAACTACGCTACGGGTTGAGCATTTCCTCAGGTTTTGGGGTAACTCCCATGGTGGCGCGGCTCAGGCGAGCCAGCCATGTCGCAAGCTGTTCCACCGAGCAGGGCTGGTCGTTTTCCAACCACCAGATGATCGCGCCGAGCATGGCACAGGAAAGGTAATTGAGACTAAGGTCAACCGGAGGTGAATTCGGATCGGTTCCCGCGCCGAAACGGGACATCAGAATGCGGAAGCGCTCTTCATGATTCTTGCGGAATCGCTCGGTAAATGCCTTATCGCCGTTCTGTCCCAGCATGACGCGATAGAAATCGGCAAACATCTGAATGTGCTTGAGTAGATTGACCAGAATCGGCGGCGGGTCCTGCCATTTTTGGGTGGATTGATCAGATGGCTCGTCGATCTTGTAAGAGGTCACTTCATTGGCGTACTGTTCCAACAGTTCATATTTTCCGCCGGGATAATGGCGGTACACCGTCGAGCGATTCACCATCGCCCGTTCGGCAATATCCTGTATGGTGACGGCGGCGAACCCCTTCTCCACCGTGAGTTCGATCAGCGCCTTTTGAAGCAGTTTGCGGGTGCGACGTACCCGTAAATCTTCCTGTTCTTGCGAGTTTTGCACCAATTTTGAGCCCTCTGTTGCATATGCTTCACAACCGGATTCTTTGATGATTGACCGTAAATTCTATCCACACTATGCTACATAAGCAACGTCGTGATGCATATCCCGTCTACAGAAAGGAGAATAAGCTACCGCACACCTGTTCTAATGAACAGGTGGTGATTGCCCTTTTGTCCATCACAGTTTCACCTCACCATCCCTATCATGCCGCTTGTGTATTTCTTGAACGGAGTGGAAACGATGACTCTCAGTCATACCATTGCGTCTGCTGACCAACTGCGAAATCAGATCGCAGGCAACGTCCTGACTCCTGACGATCCCGACTATGAGCAAAAACGACGGACATGGGACCTCACGTTGGATCAACACCCGGCGCTGATCCTCATCCCGCAAAATGCTGAAGATGTCGCGGCAGGCGTTCGCTTTGCCCGTGACGCGGGATTGGGAATCGCCATCCAATCTACCGGACACGGCACGCTCTACCCCGCCGACGACAATCTGCTGATCATCACCTCGCAAATGAATGCGGTTGAGGTCAATGTTCAAGCGCGTACCGCACGAGTTGAAGCGGGCACGGTCTGGAAGCACGTATTGGACAAGTCCACGCCGCACGGTTTAGCGCCACTACTCGGCACGTCACCGCACGTTGGTGTGGTCGGCTACACACTTGGGCGCGGAATCGGCTGGCTCTCGCGCAAATACGGATTCGCGGCGGACAGCGTGCGCTGGATCGACATCGTGACGGCGGACGGAGTGCTGCGCCGCGCCAGCCCTACCGAGAACAGCGATCTTTTCTGGGGGTTGCGCGGCGGCAACGGTAATTTCGGCGTCGTCACGGCTTTGGAATTTGAGCTATATCCCGTCCCAACCGTCTACGGCGGCGAGTTGGTCTATCCGGGGGAACTGGCAACCGATGCGCTGCGCTTCTTCCGCGAATGGGTCAAGTCTGTTCCTGACGAGCTAACCGCTTCGATCAACGTTGCCAAATTCCCGTCGTTCCCGCAGATACCGGAAGCGCTTCGAGGAAAATTTCAGGTACTGGTGCGGGCGGCTTATGCGGGCGATTCATCAGAAGGCGCGGCTTTGATCCAGAAGTGGCTCGACTGGCGCACGCCGACGAGCAACAGCTTTCAAGAAATGCCGTTTGCCGAAATCGGCAGCATCCAGAAAGACCCGGTTGACCCAACGGCGGCTTTTGGCTCGCATGAAATGTTCGACCAGTTGAGCGACGAGTTAATCGACGTGATCGTGCGCCATGCCACCGACCCATCATCACCCGTCGTCTTCAACGAGGTGCGACACGCAGGCGGCGCGATTGCGCGGGTTTCGCCCGATTCGAGCGCGATCAGCTATCGAGATGCGGAGTTCTACTTCCAGATTGGCGGACCGGTTCCTACACCGGAACTGCTAGCAGCGATCAAAGCCTACGTCCCGCATTATAAAGAGGCGCTCCGCCCCTACGTGCGCGGCGGCGTATACCTCAACTTCATGAAGGGCGCGGAAGTGCGGGATCGGGTTAAAGACGCTTTCTCCTCAGAAACCTACGCACGGCTGGTCGCGATCAAGGCGAAGTACGATCCTGACAACCTGTTCCGCTACAGCTATCCGCTGGTAAAGTCGGAATAACTCGTGGCGGGGCGCAGCGGATACTGCGTCCCGCCGAACACTAAATTGTTCCGACTGCAAAAAACCAAGTCCGCTGAAGGGACTCCAAATCAGTCGCTTCAGTGGACTTGGCTTTCGTTTAGTCTGTGGCGACGCAACAAAGCGCCGCTCACACATACTCCACCTCTACAGGCACAACCGTTGGTTTGCCGTCTTCCGCAGGGGTAAATCGTCCAACGGGGCGCTGTGGGTCGTGCGGGAAGAAAAGCAGCGCGTTGGTTTCCAGCGCCCATTGCTGCCACTTGCGCTTGGTTTCCAGCGTCACCAACGGCTCAACGTCGTAAGCCGTCATCCAGCCAAGCCGCTCGAAGTGAATGGCGAAGCTCGCCATGTCACAGACGAACATGCCGTGTTCCCCGTTGCTCTCGAAGCGCACGCTCATGTGCCCCGGCGTGTGCCCCGGCGTGACAACACCCCAGATTCCCGGCGCAAGTTCGCAGTCGCCGTCCAGCAGGCGCATTTGCCCACTTTCCACCAACGGCTTGTAATTGTCGAAAATGTAGGTGGCACGGGTGCGCTCGTTGGGACGCATCGCATCTTCATATTCGCGGCGCTGTACCACGTATTCGGCGTTGGGAAAGCACGGCTTCACCGACCCATCCGGCGCATAGTACGTATTGCCGCCGCAGTGATCATTGTGGAGATGGGTGTCAATCACCAGATCGATGTCTTCTGCGGTCAGCCCAAGCCGCGCCAGCGCATCATGCGCTGATCCCTTTGGGCGGGACATGCGGAAGACTTGTTGCAGCTTTTCGGGCAACTTCGTGCCCAGTCCGGTATCGACCATGATGTTGCGCCCGCCGACCTGTACCAGCAGGTTGTTCTGCACCATCGGCACAAGATTGTCGTCGTCCGGCGGCATCATGTGCTTCCACAGGGCGCGGGGAACCAGCCCAAAAGGACCGCCCGCATCCATCAGGGTCAGGCTTTCGTGAATCAGGTGAATGTGAATATCGCCAATCGAAATCATGGGAAGTTCTTGTAGTTTAGTAAAAAGATGAAAGTGAAAAGGAGAAAGTCGAGCTTTCTTCTTTCAGGGAGAGATTATCGTTAAAATCGTCAAAAACCAACGGCTTTTACGTCATCTCATACAGCCAATGCTGAAACTGCTCGACCAGCGCTTCGCGTTGATCGTGGGGCAAAAATGCCGCCCGCGCCGCCGTCAGCATCTGCTGTTTCACGTCTTCCAGCGTCAGGTTGGTTTTGACGATGATACGCTCGATCTCGTCGCTGAGGGTGATGTCGCTCACCAGCGGATCGTCGGTATTGATGGTGGTTTTCACGCCGCTGCGATACAGGTCTGCCAGTGGATGCACGCTCAAATCGGCGATCACGCCGCTGTCAACGTTGCTGGTGGGGCACACTTCCAGAACCGTCCCCATCTCGACCAACCGCTCGACCAGCGCTTCATCCTCGATGGCGCGAATGCCGTGACCGATGCGGTCACAATGCAGAAATTCTACGGCGTCGCGCACGCTCTCCGCGCCCGACCATTCGCCCGCGTGGATGGTCACGCCCAAGCCTGCCGCCTTTGCCCGCTCGAACAACGATTGGAAGGGACGCGCCGGATAATCCGCCTCACGCCCCGCCAGATCGACTCCCACAACGCCGTTGTTGGCGAATTCGAGCGCCGCTTCCAACACCGCCTCGCCAATCGCAAGGCTTTCGTGGCGATTCATCGACAGAATCAGGTTGACGTGAATATCGTGCTGCGCTGCCGCCTCTCTGGTTGCATCACAGACCCATTCCACCACTTTCGTGAAAGTCTCGTTGACGATGTTGTTGAGCGCCTGCGGGGTGAAGCGTAGCTCCATATACTTGATGTTGTCCGCAGCCGCGTCCGCGATCACTTCCTGCGTCACCCGCTGGATCACCGAATCGGAGCGGTAGAACTGGCGCAGCACGCCGAACTTACTTAAGAAGCGCTCCCACGAACGTTCTTCGTGCGGCGTCACCTGCACGTGCGGACGCAGCCCTTCAACCGAAAAACTGGGCAGCGTAATATCATACTCGACGGCAATGGAAAGCAGCGTCTCTAAACGCAGCGAGCCTTCGAGATGGCGGTGGAGTTCGATTTTGGGCATCGCCCGGATTTGTGTGCGCAGTTCGTCAGCCAAGCGTCCGGTCTCCCCATGACCACAAAACGTCTTTCTATCTTACCCCGCTTTATATTCTCTGCATGTATTTAGGTTAGCTGACATGCTTTCCAAATCGAAACCGCGCCAATGTCTTTGCGCCCCACGCGAAGGCAACCACGCCCACCGCTATCCAGTTGAGCAAATTGGTGATCGACGGATTGTAGTGAGAGCCATAATTCGGGAACAATGACCAACTCACGTTATCAGCGGTGTGATAAAGATTTGCCGCAAAGACGCTTCGATTAGTGTTGTTGTAAACCCAGACGATCATCACGCGCATGGCAACCGTCTTGAGCGATTGCCACATCACCCAACTGGCGGGATTGCCCGTCTGCACAAAAGTCGGAACGTGCCAGAGCGCCCATATCCCGCCTAAAATCAAGCCGGACTTCAACGCCCCCCAACGGTTTTGCATCGGGTCGAGCGCGTAGCCAGACCACCCCAATTCTTCACCCGCATCACCGAGAAAGTACAGCATGAAAAAGATGGGTACTTCTTGAAGCGGAATCTCGACCTGCTCAGGCAGCGGCATTCCGGTCAGGCGCATGACGGCGTAAGACCCAACGTAGATCGCAGGCGGCACAACCAGCGCGGGCAAAATCCAGACCTTGCGTTTGATGCGCCTGTAATCCACCGTCTTCTTCAAAAGCGCCTTCACACCTGCTATGCCGGATTTTCGATACACCAGAATAGAGGCGGCGGTCACGGGAACCACCGTCACCAACGCGCCTGCGGGCAGATTGATGGGCAGCGGCAGCTTGCTTCCGCCAAACAGCCAGAATGGAACCGCCAGCGCGAAGACCAGCGCGAAATAATCCAGCGGCAGTTTCTCTTGCGAAGTGTGACTGTTCACGTCAACTCCGTTCTGCCAGCAACCAACTCCAGTAACGCCACGCGAAGATCACCCCCACCGTGACGCCGAGCGCGGGCAATCCGTTGTAGAGAAACACCCACACCCAGCTTTCGATCAACTCGTCCCCGCTGGCGAGATCGAACAGCAGATTTGCCGCCTGCACCGCCACACTGAGGAATACCAACCCCGCCGCCACGTAGAACCCAATGTAATAGTTCGGGGCGCGGGTGGCGCTGCCCAATCGCTTACTCAACAGCCCCAGAATGACCAGCGCAATCCCGATAGAGGCAGGACCGCACAGCCCCAGCATATCCAGCGCGGTCACGGAATACGCCGCCCTGCTGTCATCAGGCGGTACAGGCGAATGGACAACCACGCCAACAGCAGCCCCGCGCTCGCCATAAAGAGGTCGCCGATGACATCGTGCGCGATGCGATCAATGCTGCTGTAACGCACCGCTGCAACGCCGAACAAAAGCATGGGAACAGTGAAAAGACGAAAATAAGTCCGCGTGCCGGAGAATCGCTCGTAGAACCGAGCGATCAGCAGGAGAAAGAACAGCACTACCGCCAACGCGAACCAGGTGTAGAGCAGCAGCAATTGGCTTAGGGCGGTGGTGGTCATAGGCAGAATGGAAGCTATAAGGGGCATGACGTATCATGCCCCTCGGCGGATGTGGCGATTAATGCGAGTTTTCGATCACTTCATGGATCGCCTTCACACGAAACTGCGGGTCATCGCAGGCAACCACGAACTCGTGAATCATCCGGCGGGTTTCCTCGTCGTCTACCAGCCGGAACACCTGCACATCGGAGACGGTTTGCATCTGCAAAACGTTCGCTTTGACCAGATTCGTCAACTCACGCTCCACTTCCCCGACTTCGCGCCCAATGTAACGCGCGATGCTCGGTGCGATCTCGGCGGCATGTGGATTATCGTGAAAGAACCGAACAAGGTCCCACTTGGTGAACGTATTGGCTTTCTCTCGTAGAAAGCTCAGAAGATTTTGATTCATACCATCTGCATCATGAGAAATGGTTGCGGCTGACATGTGAAGACTCCCCCATCCTTAATCCGCTGAGGTCAATCCGCGATCCGAACGCATGTGGCAGTGTTTGTACTTCTTGCCGCTTCCACACCAGCAGGGATCATTGCGTCCCAGCGTTTCCTTGGCGTTCTTGCGCACGGGTTCCGGCTTGCTTGTGGCTACCGCGCCGGGGCGCACCGCCTGAACATTGGTCGGGCGGCGGATGACAGGTTGGGCGATACTCGGCTGCACGCGGAAGATGTTGCGAATCGCCTGCAAGCTGATCTCTTCCTGCAAATCCTGCCACATGCCAAATGCTTCGCGCTTATATTCCACCAACGGATCGCGCTGGGCAATCGCCATTAACCCGATCCCCTCGCGCAGCACGTCGAGATCGGTCAGATGCCGCCGCCAGTGAGAATCAATCGCGTTCAGCATCACCAGACGCTCGGCGCGTTTCATCAGGTCGGGTCCCAGTTCAGCGGCTTTCTTCTCGTATGCGGCGTGTGCCGCTTCGATAACCGTCTCTTCCACCTCGTCAAGGCTCTTGCCCTGCAAAGTTTCGGGCGTGATTTCGGCAGGAACCGGGAACAAGGTGAACAACTGACGGTGCAGCCCTTCTAAATCCCACGTATCCGTGTCATATTGGTCGGGCAGGAACTCGTCAATCATCTTGGCGATCTGCTCGTCCAGAATCTTGAAATACTCGTCGCGCAGGTCTTCGCGCTCAAGGATTTCGCGCCGCTGGCGGTAGATGACTTCACGCTGCTTGTTCACCACGTCATCGTATTCAAGCACGCGCTTGCGGATGTCGAAGTTGTAGCCTTCAACCCGCACCTGCGCCTGCCCGATAGCGTTGGACACCATGCGGTGTTCGATGGGTTCATCTTCGGGAAGTTTCGCCCACTGCATCACGCTCTTGACGCGATCTCCGCCGAAGCGCCGCATCAGTTCGTCGTCCAGACTCAAGAAGAAACGCGACTCACCCGGATCACCCTGACGACCCGCACGACCACGTAGCTGATTGTCGATGCGCCGCGCTTCGTGGCGTTCCGTACCCAGTACGAACAAGCCGCCCTGCTCGATCACGCGCTTGCGGTCTTCTTCACACTGCGCTCGTGCCTTCGCCAGCGCCGCTTCCCACTGCTCCGGCGTCGCTTCGGTGATTTCAATGCCCTGCCGCTTGAGGTCTGCTCTCGCTATACCTTCCGGGTTGCCGCCGAGCAGGATGTCCACACCACGACCCGCCATGTTGGTCGCAATCGTCACCGTGCCGGAACGCCCCGCCTGCGAAATGATCTCCGCCTCGCGCTCGTGCTGCTTGGCGTTGAGCACCTGATGTTCCACGCCCGCTTTCTTGAGCAGTTTGCTCAAGCGCTCCGACGTTTCGATGGCGACAGTACCCACCAGCACCGGCTGCCCACGCTGCTGCCGTTCCTTGATCTCGTCTACCACTGCCCTGAATTTGACTTCTTCAGTGGCATAGATCAGGTCTTCGTAGTCGAGCCTGACCATTGGGCGATGGGTGGGGATCACCACGACTTCGAGATTGTAGATTTTCTCGAATTCTTCCGCTTCGGTTGCCGCCGTACCGGTCATACCTGCCAGCTTCTTGTACATGCGGAAGAAATTCTGGAAGGTGATGGTCGCCAGCGTCAGGTTTTCGCGGCGCACCTTCACGCCTTCTTTCGCCTCGATTGCCTGATGCAAGCCTTCAGAGAAGCGCCGTCCGACCATCAGGCGTCCGGTGAATTCGTCTACGATCACGACCTGCCCATCCTGCACCACGTACTCTTTATCGCGGTGATAGAGGGCATGGGCACGTAGGGAGTTATCGAGATAAGGGATCACGTCGGCGTTTTCGGGATCGTACAGCTTCTCGATTCCAAGCGCCCGTTCCACCTTCTCGATCCCCGACTCGGTGAGATACGCCACGCGATCTTTCTCATCGACCACGTAATCGCCGTCCGGCTCTTTGTCATCTACGCTTTCCGGGCTACTCGGCTTGAGCGTGCGTACAATTTGCGCGAATTTCTTGTACAGGTCGCTCGGCTCGTCCGCCGTCCCGGAGATGATTAACGGGGTACGCGCCTCGTCGATCAGGATGTTGTCCACCTCGTCAACGATTGCGTAAAACAGTTCGCGCTGCACCAACTGGCTGGTGTCCACCACCATGTTGTCGCGCAGGTAATCGAAGCCGAACTCGTTGTTCGTCCCATACGTGATGTCGGCGTAATACGCCTCACGCCGCGTAACCGGACGCAAATTCTGAAAACGGGCATCGTTGGATGGAAACGACGGATCGTATATAAACGAGCCAGTGTTCGGGTCGCCCGCGCTGTTCTGGATCACGCCGACGGATAGACCGAGCGCGTGATAAATCGGACCCATGGTTTGGACGCCGATTTTGCTCAGATAGTCGTTGGGCGTCACCAGATGCGCCCCGCGCCCCAACAGCGCGTTGAGGTAGAGCGGCAGCGTGGCGACCAGCGTTTTACCTTCGCCCGTCTTCATCTCGGCGATGCGCCCTTCGTGCAGCACGATACCGCCGATCATCTGCACGTCGAAGTGGCGCATACCGGTGGTTCGCACCGAAGCCTCACGCACAGCAGCGAACGCTTCCGGTAAAATATCGTCCAGTTTCTCGCCCTCGTTCAAGCGGCGTTTGAATTCATCGGTTTTTGCCCGCAGGTCGGCGTCGCTCAAAGCCTGCATTGAAGGCTCGAACGCATTGATCTTGTCTACGATTTCCCGGTAACGCGACAAGGCACGCTCCACAGGATCACCTGCGATTTTTTTGACGATGTTTTTGAACATACAAGCCTCGAATGATCATGAAACGGGAGATGTTCCCCGCAACCGAGAATTATAGCACAGTATCATTCACAATCCGCGCAAGGATCACGTGCAAACTATCTATAATTAATACATTTCATACGCCCCTGTTCTATAAGGTTATACGTCGGTTTATCCTGCGATTGGATGAGAAATCGCACTTTTTCCGGTTGAATTTGGAAACTGACAAAAAAATCCCCCCACATTTCCTACCATTATGGTAGGTCACAACCTGCCCCGACAGCCTCTATAGTGTGCATTGACGAATGTCGAATCGGGTGACGTTTTCAGTCAACCCGACATTCATCTATGGAAGCCACCGAACTTGGGGGATGACAAAATGTGGCGGTTGGCAGTAGTGCGCTTATTCATCGTTGCATTCGTGAGTCAGTCGGTAGTCGTGGTCGGCACGCGGCTGACACAAACAGGCGAAATTCAAGACCCGTTAGCACCTTATACCGCGATTCTGCCGGGGCAGCCTATCGAGAATCTGGAGCCATTTTCCTGTAACTGGTATACCCAACATTACGAGGATAGCACCAGAGCAGTCTGCCGAACAAACCCGGAAGGTGATGATTCGGTGAGCATCACTATCAAAAACCACACCATTCAGAACCTCACGTTCGACGTACATGGATTGACTGTTGGCGACCTGACGCGGCTGTGAGGGCGTCCAATCGTCGGCAATTACCGGGGACTGTATTCCGTCCGCTGGTATCGACAGGGCTGTGTGGTCACGGCTCCCCTCAGCCGACGGTTCAGCTACAGGCGACCCGTCCGCTATTTCTTCGTGGAAGCGGATCAGAGAAGCGTGTCGTGAGGGCAAGGAACGGCAATGCCATCCAAGATGACCACTTCTCGCCTACGTTTCTATGCTATGCTGCTTTCAACCAAACATCACGCCGAACGTAGGGACAGGATAAATCCTGTCCGCTCCTCTAAATTCCGGCGAAAAATCGGGCGGACAAGATGTATCTTGTCCCTACAACATATCCGGCTTTATTTGTGAAACCACCTCACCTTATCCCTTCCCGTCAATCAGGCAACAGACGTGTTCCTATGCCATGATTAGAAATCTGCATCCACAGGTCACTCATAAAAGGCACAAAGCGCTGTAGCGCCATTGTTGTCTTTTTCCCCTTTGCGTTCTTTGCGCCTTCGCGGTTCAAATTGCCACCGCCCTCTGCTAATGACGCCTGTGTGACAAAGGGGTAGATTCAAGCATTAACAATTATGAACTTCGATCAAGGAGACGGTTATGATTCCTGAGAAGATTGGACCCGCGCTTCAAGTAGCGCTGGCAGACTACGAAGCAGACGGCAGACCCGGACTCATCCGGCACGTGCGCTCGCTGGGTGTGGTGCCGTCAGTAGCAACCCCGAAACCCGCACGAACGGTAGTGTTCATCGACTGCGATCCCAACGCCAATCTGGACGGGCTTGCTGAATACGGCATCATCGTCAACCAGCGTCGAGGACGGGTACGCACCGCCTTCTTGCCGCTTGATCAGGTTGGGCGTCTTTCCGACGAACCCGCCGTCCGGCAGATTCACATGTCCCGTTATCTTCGTCCCACTATGAATGTCGCGCCGGGGCGAGTACACCTGCCCGACTTCCGCCAGCGCACCAACCTCAACGGCAGCGGCGTGGTCATCGGCGTGGTTGATACGGGTATCGACCCCAATCATC
>DATGQJ010000831.1:0-3109 GCA_035304265.1 Oceanobacillus sp. | reverse complement strand
ACGCAAGCGGGGAGAAGGGGAGCGATCACCAGGGCTATGTCCCTCTCCCCGTTTACGTGGGAGAGGGACGGCTTGCCTAAGCGAAGCGACGCAAGCAGGGTGAGGGGCAATCTCGACATCAAAGTACATAACACGCTCTAGAATGCAGTATTCATATCACCCTCGCTTCGCTCGACTTCTGGGGGTGAGGTTTCTAATCCTTACCCCCACCTGATCATATTTACCTGTTACACAGGACGATCATCATAGCAGCACAGCGCAAACGATGATCTACACTCTGGGATGCAGATAGAATGGCAGGCTGAACATGCATAAATTGCTGCTCGAACTCCCAGAACACATCAAGACCGAACGGCTGCTGCTGCGCCCCTACCAAGCCGGAGACGGCGAGGCTTACTTCGAGGTGTGTCAACGCAATCGAGAACACTTGCTGCCTTACGAAGCGGGAAATCCGGCGCTTGAGGTTCAAACCGTGCAGGACGCCGAAATCCTTGTGCGTGAATTCGCCAACGCATGGGCTTCACGGCAGGCTTTTTTCTTCGGGGCATGGGGACCCGAATTTGTCGCGCAGATTTACGTGGGTGTGGTCAGTTGGACGCTGCCTGAGTTCGAGATCGGCTATTTTGTCGATTGCGCCCATCAAGGCAAGGGATTTGTGACCGAGGCAGTTCGCGCAGTTTTGGACTTCTGTTTCGTGCACCTCCGCGCCCATCGTCTCCGGCTGGCTTGTAATGAAACCAACGTCCGCAGTTGGAAAGTGGCGGAGCGCTGTGGTTTTCGGCGGGAAGGACACATCCGGCAGGTACACAGCGACATTCTCTGCGCGGATGGCACGTACAGCGGCGACTATCTCTATGGGCTGCTGCGGAGTGAGTATGGAACGTAAGTACCGATATGTCGGCTCAAAAACGCTTCTGGCGCTGCTCGACCAGCCTGTGCAACGTACCCATGTTCGCCAGCCAGCCGATGTGCTGAACTGGATCAAGGAAACGCAACAGCCTCTGGAACGCGACAAGACCATCACCGCGACTTTTATCGTCGATCTGGAACATCGGTTGTGGATTTCTTACCAGCGCTCGGAGCACGTCGTTTGCGCACGTGGACAGGATGTGCTGAGCGCGGGCGAAATTACCTTTGCCGTCCGCAACCAACAGGTTGAAGTGGTGGCAATCACCAACCAGTCCACCGGCTACTGCCCTGAACCTGAATCGTGGACGGCGGTTGAGGAAGCCTTAAAACCGACAGGGCTGCCACATCCTTCATCCTTCACAACCGAATTTCTCTTTCGCCGGTGCGACAAATGCGGGACCACCAACATCGTGAAGGACAACTGGTTTGAATGTGCAGTCTGCCAGGCGCCACTGAGCGCGACATGGAACTACACACGCTCCGGCGATTTCTGATGAATGACGACTTACGCCGACGATTCAACCGTTAGGCTTCCCCCAGAAATCGACCTGAACGCCGCGCATTTTCGCCAACCCTTCAAAGTAGAAATAATCGCCGAAGGGCATGAACTGCTCCACCGCCCGATTCGCGCTGACGTTGTAACTTGAATCCCGCAGCAAGCCGTGTGCCGCGCTGTCGGTTTCAAAACACGCCTCGGTCAGACGGGCGAGCATCCGTTCCGCGCGTTCATTCAGGGACGATGCAAGCGCTGAATCGCTCACCTGAGACGCCAGCTTGAACATGCCACAGGCGGCAATCGCCCCTGCCGAGCTATCGCGTTTTCGCGGCGCTTCGGGCGTTAGCCAGAAATCCCACAGCGGCACAAGATCATCACCCAATTCCGACCAGAAGCGTTCGGCAAGCCGCCGCGAGACTTCCGTAAACTGTGTATCCCCTGTCCATTCCCCTGCCAGCGCAAAGCCATAAATCGCCCATGCCTGCCCGCGCGACCACAGCGAGTCATCGGCGAAGCCCTGCGCGGTTTTGCCGCCAACAGGTTCGCCCGTCTCTTGATTGAAGAAGAAGGTATGAAACGTGGTGTCGTCTGAACGTACCAGATAGCGCAGGGTGGTTTGCACGTGTGCCAGCGCAATGTCGGCATATTTTGAATCGCCGGTATCGTGCGTTGCCCAGAACAGCAGCGGCAAATTCATCAGACAGTCGATGATGACGCGCCCGCCTTCCACCGGATCATTCATCGCGCCCCACGCTTGGATATACTGCCCTTTGGGATGAAAGCGCGTGATCAGGCGCTCGGCGGCGGCAACTGCGAGTTTACGTGCATCCTCATTCCGGGTAAGCTGCCACTGCGCCCGCGCACTCAGCGTATACAGAAAACCGAGATCGTGGCTCTCGTCAATCCGGTTCACAAGACGATGTTCAAAATTGGCAAGCTGGCGCTCGGCGGCTTGCCGGAAAACCTCATCGCCCGTAACCGCGTAAGCAAGCCAGAGTTGCCCCGTCCAGAATGAGGTCATCCAGTGGGTGTTGTCGCTCAGGACGTAAGTCTTCCCGTCGCCGTAGTGTGGAAATTTGTCGCCAAAACGCGAAATGTTCAAACGGATGCGTTCAATCGCTTGCTCGAATGACGTTTCAATCAGTGTAGTGTTCATCGTGTTCCTCGAATATCGAGTGTCCATGTATCTCGCGCCTTCAAATCGACCACGCGCAGCAGAATGCGAAAAAGCTGCTCGCCCCATACGCTCGACATGCGCGAATCGGTGATGGGGATAACTTCTAAGGAAGGGCTAAATTTATCGGCGTCGTAAAGCACTTCCCCACTGGCAGACACACGCCCATCGGGAAGATCGGCGCGGCTCAGGGAAATGCAGCCAGCATTGGCTAAAGAAACGTGGCTCGGTGTGAGCAGGCTCAAGACCAGAGAGCGCGGCACGTGGTCGAGTTCGTAATCATCCTCAACCATGACCGATTGCCCGCGCACAAGGCGAATCGTCCTCACCCACCGCTTTAGTCCGGCTTCCGGCGGATATGCGCCTGCAATGTCCAGCGTGAGCGCCGCCTGCGCTTCATCTGCCTCGTAAAGCACATCCCGCGCGGCGAAATCTGCACCGGGCGCTTGTTGAATCCCGTCAATCGTCGGCAGGTTGTGATACGCCGACTGCATCGTCCAGATTTCGTAGCGCTGCGGACTGAAGGTTTT
>DATGQJ010000830.1:0-3618 GCA_035304265.1 Oceanobacillus sp. | reverse complement strand
AACGTGGAGTTGAATTTTCTTCGCCCCTTGGAAGTGCTCGATGACATTTTTGAGGAGCAACGCGCCGATGCCTTTGCGTTGATACTGAGGAGAAACATACAGCCGGAACATCACAATCGTATCTTCCGGCATAAGCGCAGTGGAGAGACCAACCAGTTCATCACCCGCTTTCGCCAACGGAAAATAAAAGCTGGGATTTTCGATCTGTCTGGTGAGGAATTCGATGCTTTGAAATTGCTTATAGACTTCCTCTAAAGTTTTCTGAGATAAGTGATCTCCATATGTATCCTGCCACGTTTCTCTCAGAAGTCTTTGAATACCTGCGGCGTCCCCAGAAACTGCATCGACTATTTGAAACATCCATCCATCCAATCCCAATTGACGCCGTGAACAAAAGACTTTCGAGCATTTAGAGCCTGCTATGCACAAGTACATAACAGGCTGAAGATACTCGCTTCTAATCGCCGCTTTCGAGCCAAGTACACTCTTCCGGCGTGAGCGATACATCAAGCGCGGCAGCGTTGGCACGGAATTCCTCTCCGGTTCGGCTGCCAACCAGCGCAAAGATGTTCATCGGCTGCTTCAGCACGTAAGCCAGCGCCACCTGCGCGAACGAAACGCCTTTTTGCTGCGCCAACGTTTTCACCCGATCCAGACGTTTGAAGTTTTCATCAAAGCAGTAGGAGTCAACACATACTCTGTCCATCGGGTCATTAAAGGTGTTCAAGTTGTCGGGAGTGAAGCGCCCGGAGAAAAACCCACCCGCGAGGCTCGACCACGTAAAGACCGGAAGCTGGGTCTGGGTATACCAGTCACGCGCCGCACGATTATGCTGCCCGCTGAGGGTGATACAGCCGGGCCAAGGCTCCTTCGCCCATTCGGCAAGGCTGAAGTTGGGACTGCTGAGAGCAAACGGGGACAAGCCACACTGTTCAGCGTAGGCATTCGCTTCTGCGATTCGCTCATGTGACCAGTTCGAGCCGCCAAATACGCCGATGCGTCCGGCTTTTTGATGCTCGTTCAAGACCTCAACAATCGGACCTACCGGCACGTCCGGGTCGTCTCGATGCAGCAGGTACACGTCGATGAAGTCGAGACCCAGATTCTCCAGCGATGTCATAATGTCTGCCGTGATGTCTTCAGGCGTGACGCGCTTGCGTCCATCACGAGGATGTGCCCCTTTGCTGATGACGACGACCTGATCCCGAACACCACGCTCTCGTATCCAGCGCCCAAGTGCGACTTCGCTATCGCCTCGATTGTAAACTCGCGCGGTATCGAAGGTATTGCCACCTGCCGCCAGCACTTCATCCAACAGCGCGAAGGACTGTTCCAACGCGCCGGAGTGAATCATGATCGTGCCCTGCACCACCCGCGAGATCGGTTTCGGGATGCCGGGAATTTCGCCGTATTGCATGGTTGTTACCTTTCAAATTGGTTCGGTCAAGAGAGTAATGAGATGAGGTTGGCACGGATAGTAATGTTTCTATGTTTAATAACTATACTCCTGCGGGCTGCTGTTCAGGCGGTTGCACAGCCCGTACCATAAGCCCGCAATCAAACCTTCGCGCAGCAACGCGAAAGTGCCAATGATGAGTATTGGATAGAGCAAATCGTCTGCCGAGCGATAGAGCAAAACGCCGACGAACATCGCCGCGATGTAGCTCACCAACTGCACCACGACAAATACCCCTGCCGCAACCTGATAAGCAAATGCACGATTCTGAACGAACGCCGGAACGATCATAGCGATCAGCGAGGCGATCACAATAGTCTGCACAAAGTCGATAGCAAAGAAGATGCTGCTGGCGATAGCGCGGAGCGCAGGATCGACGATGGTTCCGCTTCCGGCACGGAAGATAATGGGAATTGCCAGCCCCAGAAACGCTCCGACTACCCCCAGAAAGATCAACCCGACCAACACAATGCGTGCTTCCGAAGAACGATATATGAAGCCAACGCAGTACAACCAGTGCAGTCCCAAACGCCCCGGCGGAGTCACCCCTAGCACCTGATAGGTGTTCAGTTCATGCTCTCGCGCAATCGCGCCGCTTACATTCAGCACCAGCGCAAGCCCATAAGCGGAATATGCCAGCGGCACAAGCACGGGCGATAGCGCCTGAATCGCGAAATACAGCAGCACCAGTATCGGGAGAAGCACGAAAATGATGCATAACGGAAGCACCACGTAAAGGAGCGTAAGCGAGATGTTCAGCCACCGAGGACGGGGCACGCTTATACGAATTTCGCGCTCACGCTTCAGCATGACACGACGGAACAATGGAGAAATAAATTGGGCGCTGTTGAGTGCTCGCCAGAGACGAATCGTGATCACCGAAAGCTACCTTGTACCCCGGAATGGAAAAACGAGAAATTTGTAGCATATCTCTGTCTATTTTCCCATTACTGTACGCGAATCCGATATATAATGTATAATGTAATTAACGAACCGAGCTATACTTTACCGACTAGCATCAGGAGTTGAACATGACATTGCTTCAAGAGGAATGTGTACCATGCACCGGAAGTGAACCTAAGTTGACCGAGGAAGAAATCAAAGAACTGTGGCTGGAAACCCCGATGTGGCAGGTTGAAGAAGAGGATGGGGTGAAGCATTTACGACGCACTTTTGAATTCGAGTCGTTTTCCGAGGCATTGGGTTTTACCTATCACGTCGGAATGCTTGCTGAGCAGCAGCATCATCACCCGGTGTTGACGACGCGCTACCGCAGCGTGACCGTCGATTGGTGGACGCACGCCATCGGCGGCTTACACCGCAATGACTTCATTATGGCGACCAAGACCGATCAGACCTATCTCGACCTTCAGGATGACGTTCGCAAAAAGGGAGCCGTCACTCAGGCATCGGAAGAGTCGTTCCCTGCCAGCGACCCGCCGGGCTGGATCGGCAATACCGCCGAAGAGGAAGTCATATCCCCATAAGGTCAGCGTCTCTCGTCGGGCGAGTCGGTGACTCGCCCCTACGCGGTAACATGTTAGCGGCGCATCCACCAGCGCAGCATCATTCCCCATAACAGCGGGCGCGTGAGCAACCACATCAACGCCCCGCCAGTCAGCCCATGATGTTTTCGCGTGTAAACGATCAGATCACGGAAGTAGATGCGGGTGGCGAGGGCATTGCGCGTGGCGGATTTTTCACGATGCACGATAGGGTTACTGGCAAGAAAGCGAAATTTCCGCCCTTCCATCCGCCTTGCCAGATCGTCTTCGGGGAAATACAGCAGGAGACGGTCATCAAGTTGAAGCTGATCGCGGCGCATTAGCAGGCACGAACCAGGCATGGCTTCCACATCGTAATCCGTATCGCGTTCCCATCCTTCATACCAATGCCATGCTTCCGCCCTTTTTCGCATCCCGGAAAGCAGCCAGCGCAGCGGCGTTTGCGTGAGGATCAGGTAGCGATACGTCGGGATACGCGAACAGGTACGCTGTATCACCCCATCGGGATAGCGAAGCTGGCTGGTCGCTCCGGCATAATCAGGATGTTCGTCCATAAAACGCACCATCGCTTCCAGTGCAGCCTGTGAAGGGATGGTGTCGGGGTTCAGCAGCAGTACATAATCACGGTGCGCCGCTTGAATCCCCAGATTGTTCCCC
>DATGQJ010000829.1:0-4857 GCA_035304265.1 Oceanobacillus sp. | reverse complement strand
CCTCATGCGCATAACGAATGGGTGCAGATTGGAACCGACCTCGGCATTCCCGGACTGCTGGTTTTTGCGGGCTGGTTCGTCGTCATCGGCTGGATGCTGCTGCGCGTCTGGCGAACAGGCGACCTGCAAGCCAGAGCCTTTTCACTGGCAACCGCATGTGGGCTTGCCGCACACCTGTTTTACGGGCTGGGCGACGCCATTCCCCTCTGGGATCGGTTCGCCTTCGTGTTCTGGTGGCTAATTGGATTGGCGCTTGCGCAGTATCTCCTTGTCGCAAGTAAATCTCCTCAAGCGGAACAAACGGCGGTGGCTGTCGAAACTGCATAAACTCCTAGATCAAGCCTCTTTAGCGATGTCACAATGGTTTGTGACTCAAATTTCGCTGTACACTTAAATTAGGGGGGCTTGCTCATATATGAGCGTGATCGATATCACGCTTGTGAAGGAATGCCCTGACAAATGTTGCTATGGGTTAGCAGTGTCGTAATGTCCATCAGTCAGTGCATATGAATCTCGGTGAGCAGTCAACCACCAACCGTATGCAACACCTCCTTTCTGTTCATCTGTTGATCAGTATGGTGGTCATCGTTGTAGGCGCACATTTGCTGTCGGGTATCAGCAACCTACTGGCGGCAGGTTTCGCGCTGGTGGTTGGCTTGCTGTATATCGGGTCGTGGTATTGGCTCGCCGCACGTAGGAAGCCGTTGAGCACGCATCTGGCGTTTCTCACGCGCTCGATTCAGGACATGACCCTCAATAGCAACCGCGTCGATGCCATCCAATCGGCATGTATGGCGGCGCTTTCCATCAGCGGGGCGCAGGCGAGCGCCATTTTCCTCTATAACAAACAGAACAATACGATGCGGCTTGAGTGTCATCACGGGTTCGATGAGGCTCAGGCGAACGCAATGGCGAGCTTGCCCTATCTATCGCTCACCGAGCCTGCCATCGTGACCAATGCGGCGATGGCTACCGACGCGATAGCCGAGCAGATGCGCGAGAGCGGCTATCGTGCTTACATCCTGTTTCCGCTACGTCATGGACGCTTTGAAGTCGGCGTCATGGGGGTTTTCTATACCCGGCGACACAAGCCGTCTGCCGCCTTGCTCGACCTACTGCGCCTGCTCGCTACCCAGCTTTCCGCGTATCTGGATAATCACGAATTGTTTGGCGTCCTCGAAGATTATGCCTTCGAGATGACGCAGTTGACGCATCTCTCGCGCATCACCACATCGAGCATGGAGCTTGAACGGGTGCTCGGAGACGTGACGGCGATGCTGTGCGATATGCTTGACGCCAAACAGGTGTCTATCGCCATCCTCGAAAAAGACCGCCAGATGCTGCGGGTCTTCAATACTGCCGGGCAATATACCCTCTCGCTGGAGTCACTGCCGGAGATTCATCCCCTTATCGATCAGAATCCTGCGGTTCCGACGATGTTCCAGCAGGATCAGGACGATCTTTCGCTGGAGATCAGCAAGCTGATTGCCGAACATGGCGAGCAGAAGATGTTCGCTTTTCCGATGCGGGCGAACGATCAATTTCTCGGCGTTTTGCTGATCGGCAGCGAACGACTTCATTCATTTGAAGATCGGCAGTGGCAGTTCATCGAACTGGCGACCAACCAGATCGCCGCGCAGCTTCAGAATGTGCTGGTACACGCCGATACGCAGCACGCGCTTCAGCTACGATTGGAGCAGTTATCGCTTATTGAAGACATCGCCCGGCAGATTTCAAGTGCATTGGATTACAACCAGATCATCGAACAAATGCTGGAAGCCGCGCTCCGTGCGACACAGGGCGACAGCGCCACGCTCACGCTGGTCGAGACCGATGAACTGTGGACGGTGATTCAGCGGGAAAGTCAGGGTGAAATTCACAAGACCTATCGTTCGCGGCGTCGTCAGGACAGCGCGGTAGAGCAGGTGATACGGACGCGCAAGCCGCTGCTGGTGAGCGATACCCGCGAATTGACCGACTACATGCCTTCTTCGCGCACGGCGTGTCTCTCTTTCGTGGCTGTGCCGCTGACACACGACAACGCCGTGATCGGCGTGTTGAACGTCGAAAGTGTACACCCGCGCTTCTTCACCGAGGAACAGGTGAGTTTCCTCAGCGGTCTTGCCGGACATGCGATCATCAGCATTCGTAACGCCCGCTTGCTCGAAGAACATCAGTATCAGATCAGCACCTTGCGCAGCCTGCAAGCGCTGACGATGCGGCTCTCCGGCGCAGTGACGATGCAGGCGGTTGCCTCGGCAATCGTGGAAACCGCGCGAGACATGCTCGACGCGAAGGACGTGGCGCTTTTCCGCCATAATCCCGCACGCGGGCAGCTTACGCTGGTCACAACGCCGGGCGGCAAGCGCACCGAAACCTACATCGGCGCGGCGGATGCGCTGTCGGCGGCGCACACCGGCGATATTCAGGTCGTCGAGAAGATTAGCAACAAACAGATCGGTACGTTCGTCCACATGCCGATCAAATATAACGGTGAAGTGCAGGAAGTCCTCAGTCTTGCCTTCCCGGAAGATCGCACCGTGCGCCCGCGCGACCTGAACAGCGTGATGCTGCTGGCGAGTCAGGCGGCGGGGCATCTCGAAAACGCGGTGCTGCACGAGCACATCCGCGCAGGCGCAGACCGGACACGGGCGATCCTCAACTCCACCCGCGACGGCATTTTGTTGATTGACCGTAACGGCTTCCTTGTAGAGTGCAATCCATCGGCGGAGCGCCTGCTCGGAATCGACAAAGACGAGTTTCTCGGCAAGCATTTCGTGCTGTCCCTCTCGCGAGTGATGGGCAGCGACGAAGTACGTGAATCGGGCTATTCGCGCTCGCAGTTGGTGGCGTTGGCGCGGCAGCTTCGCCTTGAGCCGGAACGTATCACCAGTCGCCAGTTTTCGCGCATGGTCGGCACGCAGCAAATCTACATCGAAGAGATCGGCTCTCCGGTGCTGAATGACCGCAACGACATCGTGGGGCGGTTGTTGGTGCTCCGCGATATTACCGAGCAGAAGCAGCTTGAGATGTACCGTGACGAGATCACCCACATGGCAGTACATGACCTGCGCGGTCCGCTGTGGGCAGTCATCAGCGGCATTCACCTCGCGCTTGAAGATTTAAGGATGCTGCCCGATACCGAAATGATCCAGAAATCGCTGGACGTTGCCGGACAGAGCGCCAATGGCTTGCTCAAGCTGGTGGATAGCCTGCTCGACATCTCACGCTTGGAAACCCGCCAGATGCCGCTGCAACGAGTGCCGGTGCTGCTGGACGAATTGATCGCGGCGGCGCTAGGATCGCTGTCCGCGTCGCTGGAAGAGGCGGGGCTTGAACTTGAGATGGACATCGATCACGGGCTTGCGCCGCTGATGATCGATCCGGTGATCATCCAGCGAGTATTGGTCAATTTGCTGGACAATGCGCTGCGACACACGCCGGAGGGCGGCAAAATTCTGATCTCGGCACAGCGGAGCGGGCGAAATGTGATCCTGCGGGTTGCCGACAGCGGAACCGGTGTCCCGCCCGAAGAACGTGAGCGCATTTTTGAGCGATTCCGTCAGGTGAAGGAGAACATTCCATTACGCGGTGCGAAGGGAACTGGCTTGGGGCTTACATTCTGCAAGCTCGCCGTTGAAGCACACGATGGAAATATCTGGGTGGATGCGAATAGTCCGCTCCCCGGTGCGTGTTTTGTCGTCAGCTTGCCGATGGTTACTGTTCAGACCCCGACTTCAATCCCCCAGTGATCGCATTCGCGGGGCAAGCTCATCTTCTGTACACTAACGTCAGTTGTGGATAACGTTATCCATAACTCACGCTAAACTAAAGGTTACATATACTCTGGGTGAGTCTTGAATTTATGCCGCTATTCGATGCGTTGTTACCCTGGCTGTTGATCATTTTCACCGGAATCATTCTGCTGCTCATCAATCCGCAGCCATCACAGGCGGTTGGGCTGGGGCTGGTTTACGTGATCTTTGCCCTGTTCGTTCTGGGGTATGACCGCGTGCGCCAGCGCCTTCGCAAGCAGGTAGACGAACTGCGTTCGCTTTCGGTGATGAGCCAGACGATGCGTGCGAATCTGGAATTCGACTCACTGCTCAACATGATCTACTTGCAGGTCAATCATCTGCTGGATGCTGACAATTTCCTCGTCGCCCTGTACAACCAGCAGCGGCTTGAATATCCCATCGTCGTCGAGCGTGGACAGCAGTTAGAGCGCCCGCCTTTTTCCGCCGATTCCAATACCCTGATTCATCACGTCTTAAAAACACAAGAACCGCTTTTGATTTCGTCCGACGTTGCCGGATATGCGTATGGCTTGAAGGTCGCAGCGCCGGACAAAGTGGAATCGTGGATGGGCGTGCCGCTGCTGGCGAGTGGGCGCTTGCTTGGCGCGATGAGTGTAGGCTCTACCGATCTGGGGAAACAGTTCACGCCGGATAGTCTACGCCTGCTCAACATCGTGGCAGCAAACGCCAGCGTCGCCATCGAAAACGCGCAGTTTTACGAACAGCAGCGAACGCGCGTTACCCAACTGGCAACGCTCAATCAGGTGATCGCGCTGCTCACCGGTACGCTGTCCTTTGATGCCGTGCTGGATACGGTCATTTCGTCTGCTTCGACCATTTCCGATTCGACGGCGGTTACGGTCTATCTGTTCTGGGATGAGGGAAAATCGTCACTGGCGCTGGTACGAAGCGCCGGGTTGAGTGACAAATTTCAGAATGACCCGCCCGATCCTTTGCTGGCGGCAGATTGGCAGGAGTCCAACCAACAATCTCCACTCGCAGTCTCGGATGTGAGGGAGGAACCTCGCGCGGCTGCTGTCCGTAATCTGATGATCCGTGA
>DATGQJ010000828.1:0-4791 GCA_035304265.1 Oceanobacillus sp. | reverse complement strand
AATCCGAGCCAAACTTCGCTTATGGCTACGTGGCGGAAGCTGTCGAAGTGGAAGTAGACATCGAGACCGGATTCGTGCGCGTGCTGCGTGTGGTCTGTGCCGACGACGTAGGACATGCCGTCAACCCTCAGTTAGTTCAGGGACAGATTGAAGGTGCTGTCGTGCAGGCGCTTGGCTACGCCGTCATGGAGAACCTGATTTCGGAAAACGGACGCATTCGTAACCCGTTCCTTTCGACCTACCTGATCCCAACTGTTCTGGATGTGCCGATTGAGGTCAAGTCGGTCATTCTGGAATATGCCGACCCAATTGGACCATGGGGAGCGCGAGGCATGGCGGAGATGCCGTTTATCCCGCTTGCTCCGGCGATTGCCGCCGCCATTCATGACGCGACGGGCGTATGGATCGACACCATTCCGTTCATTCCCGAACGGGTGGTCAAGGCGCTACGGGCGCAGGGCATCGGCGCGTGAGTGTCGTTGGCGCGGTAGTGCTGGCGGCAGGGCTGGCGCGGCGCATGGGTCAGCCCAAAGTGCTGCTTGAATGGCACTCAGGCAGCACTATCCTTGATCATGTTCTGGAGCAGTTGCGGCAAGTTGAAATCGTCATTGTCGTGACCGGACACGAAGCGGACAAGGTCAACGCGATTACGACGCGACACGACGTTACGACAGTTCACAACCCCGACTATGCGACGGGTGAAATGCTCTCGTCGCTCAAGGTTGGGTTACGCGCTTTGCCGGAAAACGTGACGGCGGTGTTGGTAGTTCTGGGCGACCAACCACGCATTGAACCGGAAATTATCCGCCGCGTCATCCAGACCTATGCAGAAGGGAAGGCGGGGATTGTCGCGCCGAGCTACCAGATGCGGCGCGGACACCCGATATTGATTGACCGCCGGTACTGGAGTGAAATCCTTGCGCTTCCCGCAGATGGCGCTCCACGTGACGTGATCAACGCTCATGCGGATGACATTGCCTACGTGGTCGTAGACACCGACAGCGTGCTTGGCGACGTGGATACGCCCGAAGATTACCAGTCGGAGCGACGCAAAGCTGGGCTAGCCTGACGCTTCAACAACTTCGGTGCTCTGCAACTCCCCGGATGCCAGCAGTGATTTCGCCTGCTGCACCTGCACGGTTTCGCCGATCAACCCGATATTATCGCCGACCTGAAACACCGTAGCCGACTTGGGATTCGCCATCAGTTCCCCATCCCGAAGGATCGCTACGATGGACGCGCCCGTGAGCGCTCGTAGATTGGCTTCGGCAATCGTCCTCCCGACGATAGGGCTGTCTTCCTCAAGCGGAAGCCATGCGATTTCCATGCCTTTCGCTGCCGTGATCATTTGCTCCAGCACCCGATGTTCTTCGGGGGTAGAAATCGACTCATCGTACTGATCGCGGCGCACCGCGTCGGCGTACCACTGAACTTCGTTCGGCGCGAAGTTCAGGCGCAGCAGCGTGTGGCGCATGATTTCCAGCCCGCCTTCCAGTTCAGGTTGGATCACGTCGTGAGCGCCGCGCTGCACCAACCGCCCGACTCCCGCCTGTGTAGACGCGCGGACGATGATCGGCAGGTCAGGTTTCTTTTTGTGTACCGTTGAAACGATGATTTCCGCCGCTGCCTCTTCCGGGATAGTCACCACGAGGGCACGGGCACGGTCAAGTCCGGCATGGCTCAGAAGTTCGGAGTTCGCCGCGTCACCCATCAGGACGGGGACGCCCGCACGTTCTAATTCCACAACTCTGTTGACATCCATCTCCATCACAAGACGCGGCACACCCAGATGCCCAAGGATGTTGACGAGATACTGACCGACCCGCCCGTAACCGATGACCACGACGTGTTCGTCCAGTTTTTCGGCAACCGTGAGGTCGATTTCTCGCTGGTGATTGAGCCGATCCCAGACCGCAGGCATCCGCTGTAAGAATCGTTCGATGTGAGGAACCGTGCGGAACATGAACGGATTGACCATAATCGACAGCAGCGATCCGGCGAGGATCAATGAATACTGATCCCGGTCAAGAATGCCAAGCGCCAGTCCGGTGCTTCCCACGATGAACGAGAATTCACCGATCTGGCTCAACCCTGCGGCGACGATCAGCATCGTGCGGGCGGGCTGTGGGAAGATGAATCCCAACCCGGTTGTGATGCACCATTTGCCGAAGACGACCAAGCCGGTAAGCACTAGCACCGGACCCGCGTTCGCAAGCAGATATTCAGGATTGACCAGCATTCCGACGGATACGAAAAAGAGGATTGCGAAAATCTGCTGAAAAGGCAGCACTTCCGCGCCCGCCTGATGTCCTAACGATGATTCGCTGACGACGACTCCCGCGAGAAAAGCGCCGAGCGCGAAGGATACGCCGAACCATTCCGCCGCCGCGAGTGCCGTGCCAAGCGCAATGACGATGACGGCAAGGATGAACAACTCGCGCGATTGTAGCTTGGCAATGTGCCAGAGAATCCAGGGGACGACGCGCACGCCGGCGATGACCATCAAGACGATGAATATGCCTGCTTTGAGCAGCGCTTCGAGTGCCGGTGCCGACGCATTATTGACCTCCGTACTTGGCGCGAGCGCGGGCAGCAGCACCAGTATCAAGACTGTCGCAATGTCTTCAAAGATCAGCCAGCCAACTGCGACTCGCCCGTGCGACGAGTTCAGCATTCCTATATCGGTTAGTCCGCGCAGCAGCACGACGGTGCTGGCGATAGAAATCGCAAATCCCAGTACGACGCCTGATGCGAGCGACCAGCCCCATACCTGACTGAGCAAAGTGCCGATGATGGTGGACATCGTGGTTTGCAGGATCGCGCCCGGAATGGCAATGTTCCGCACCGCCCACAGGTCTTTGAGCGAGAAGTGGATGCCCACTCCGAACATCAGAAATATGACGCCGATTTCCGCGAGTTGGCTGATGAATTCCATATCCCCGACGAAACCGGGGGTAAATGGACCGATCAGCATTCCGGCGACGAGATAACCTACAATGGGGGGGACTCCGATGCGTCGTGCAGCCAAGCCACCGCAGAAAGCGACTACCAACGCGACGGTAATATTAATGATCAAAGTCACTTCGTGCATTGACGTTCTCCGTAACTACTGCTGCGCTGTGTCATCAAACCTGAGCAACGAGGCTGAATTTGCGGCGGCAGATCGACGTTGGCACAGGAGGCGTGTCAGCTCTGCATCAGCCGGGTTGCAGATAACTGCAACGACAGCACTCGCATTGGATGCTAGGGGCGTTGGGTGACGCCCTATACCGGTGATTGAGCGGGGTAATGATGGGTGTTGCCCGCTGCGCTCAATCGTAGACGTTGAATTCGGGAAAATTCTTTCGTGGGAATTTCCGCGAAATAGGCGATATTATAGCGAAGATGAACGCCGATGCACGATTTTGAATCGATAAATTGCGGGATAGTGATTTTGAAGAAAAGTCACATGGTGCGGCTATTGTTTGAACCAGTTGAGCAGGCGCAGCACCATGCTTTTCTTCTTTTCGAGTCCCTGTGTGTATTCCTGCTGCAACTGCCGGGTGAGGTATTCCAGTTCGTTGACACGCATACGCGCACCGTTGACGATCACCCAGTCGTTGTCAACAGCCCGCAAATCGCGCGGTTGGCGGTTATAGAGCTTGCGGTATGCTTCGGCATACCCGATCAACGCTCTTTCAGCGTTAATCTCCGTCAACATCATTCTCTGACCTTCTTCTATCATGGCTGTTATTGTACCCAATCCCGCACAATTTGTAACGTAAATTTTTCCAACAGTAATGTTGCAACTTAGTCAAGCATTGTCATTGCGAAAAGGAATAAAAACAATTATGCCTACGTCTAGTTCAATGCGCTTTTGACGAAGGGAACAAATCATGCGCCCTTTCTATGTTTTTGTCGTGATCACGACCTGTGTTTGGTTCGGTGTTTTATGACAACGAAGAGTGGAGTGCGTCTGAAAATTCTCGGATACGCGCCGGGGCGAACACGCAGGTTCGGGCGAACACATAGGTTCGCTTCTACAAGACCCGTTGTTGGGTGGGGGCAGACACGCAGGTCTGCCCCTGACACATATCCGAAATTCTTCTTCCATAGGAATTTTCAGATACGCTCTAGTGCCTGATATTACTCGTAACGCAGCGCGTCAATCGGGTTGAGTGCTGCCGCGCGGTTTGCGGGATAAATGCCGAAAAAGACGCCGATGCTCAAGGAAATGAGCGTCGCAAATAACACGCTTGATGGCTGAACGACCACGTTCAGATCGGGTTGTGCGGCAGTGACCAGCAGCGCCCCGCCGACTGAAAGCGCAATGCCGATGCCGCCGCCGACCAGTGATAGGGTGGTGGCTTCGGTGAGAAATTGCAGCAGGATGTCACGCTTTTGTGCGCCGACGGCTTTACGTAGCCCGATCTCGCGGGTGCGCTCGGTGACCGTCACGAGCATGATGTTCATGATGCCGATGCCACCCACCAGCAGCGAAATGCTGGCAATGACGCCGAGAAAGATGGTCAGCAAGCCCGTAATCTGACCAAGCGAACTGAGCAGGTCGGTCTGCGTGAAAATCTGGAAATCGTCTTCATCGCGGAAGTTGATGCGGTGTTCTTCGCGCAGCGTCTGGCGGATTTGCTGCGCCACGAGGTCAACACTGCCTTCGTCTCGCGCCTGCACCAAAATGCTGCTCAAGGGTCTATCTCCGGAAAGGTTGCGTTCGCCGCTCAGACGGGTTTGCGCTGTCGTGACCGGCACGAAAATCAGGTCGTTCTCGTCGCCGCCGAATCCGGTGCTGCCCGC
>DATGQJ010000827.1:0-6089 GCA_035304265.1 Oceanobacillus sp. | reverse complement strand
ACCGAATACGTCGCGTTCATCAGCAACAGCGCGGGCGGGGCGGAAACCCTCAAGACAATGGGCGCGAAAGCCGTCCATACGTTGTACTATGGCGCAGACCCCGACGTGTTTACCCCTGTCGATGTGCCAGCACAGGACATCGACGTATTCTTCTATGGACACGGACGCGAATATCGTACCGAGTGGGTGGACGCCATGATCACGCATCCATCCAACGCGCTTCCCGACGCACGTTTTGCCGTTCGCGGCACGAAGCTAGGCGACATAGGACGCGCTGAAATGCTGCCCTATCTCTCGTTCAGCAAGCTGCGCGAATATGCCAGCCGCAGCAAGTTGAATCTATGCATCACCCGCGCCGCACATGCCGGTGTCTATGCGTCGTCGTCGTCGCGCCCGTTCGAGTTGGCGAGTATGGGCTGCTGCATCGTCGCCAATCCCTATCTCGGCATTGAGGAATGGTTCGAACCAAATAAAGAGATTTTCATCGTCAATTCAGGGGAAGAGGCAGTAGATCGCTATCGCTACCTGCTCTCACACGATGCCGAACGTCGCGCCGCCGGACAAGCCGCCCGCGCCCACGTGCTCAAAGAACACACCTTCCGCCACCGCGCCCAGCAGTTGAAGCAGATTATTGAGAGCTATTTGTGAGTTTTTCCCCTCTCCTCGACCCGCTTGCGTGGAAGAGGGGAACACTCTTACTCACCTTCAGTCGTCGCCTCGGCAGTCGCTTCCGCCGTCGCATCTGCGCTGAAAACCGGCGTGATGTCTGCACCGCACTGCAACAACAGCGATTCAAACGTCGCCAATCGTTCGGCATCCGGTGCGTCGCTGTCGCGTTCGAGTTGGTAGCCTTCTTCGAGCACCGTCACCGCCGACGAACATTGCCCCACCGCGATAAATGCCTGTCCCGCCGCGAGGAAATGACCCGGGTTGGTCGTACCAGCACGAATCAACCGTTGATAATTTTCTACTGCGCCTTGCATGTCGCCAACGAGTTCAAGTAACGTCGCTTTATAGCGCAGACACGTGCGGTTCTGAGGATCGACTTGAACACAGCGTTCAATATACTCCATCGCTGCCTCATGATCGCCAAATGCCGAGCGCGATAGCCAACTCAGGGCGAACAAGGCGTCCAGATTTTGGGGATTAAGTTCCAGCACTTCCTGCAAGAGTTCCTGCGCACGTTCGTAGTTGAACAGCGAAACTTCCGTCCATGCGAGTTCAACCACGATGTACGGCAAGTTCGGCGCGATGTCGTGCGCGATCTCGAAAGCTTCGCTTGCCCCTTGGAAATCGAACTGCGAATCCCGCAGGATCAACCCGTTCACATAATGCGCTTCAAAGCTCTCCGGGTCGGCATCCAGCGCACGGCTGACTGTCTCCGCTGCTCGTTCCGGCAGGTTGGAATCCAGATACGCCTCTGCCATAAACGCCATCGCACGGGCGTTGTTCGGGTTGAGCGATAGTGCTTGCAAAGCGCTGGCAATCGCCTCTGCCGGACGCTCATTGCGATCCAGCGCCAACGCCCGGATCGCCCACGCATCCGACGCAAACGGATTCGCCGTCACCGTTCGCTCCGCCATTTCCAGCGCTTCTTCGTCGCGCCCCTCCATCAGCAGCCCGAACGCGACTCGATAGTGGACGATCACGTCGTTCGGCGCGTTCTCCAGCACCGCGCGGTAACCTTGCAGCGCTTCTTCAATTGCCCCGCGATTCCAGGCGTCATTCGCCTGCGCGATTTGCTGAGAAGGGTCGATGGTTGGAAGCGGCGTCGGCGCGACAGCGGTTGACAGGCTGTTCTGTGCGTCGCTCACCAGATTATCGACGAACGCCTGAACGGGAGGACCGAACTCCTCCCGCCGTTCGTAAACCTGCCAGCCCAGCACCACGACGATTGGCGTCAGAATCCACAGCCACAACCAGCGCGTCGAGAACAGGTGGCGCTTCGGACGACGCCCCACCTGATAGCGTTTTGGGGTTCGTAAATACATCCGCCTTTACCCTCCGATGGGCGTTGGCGGAACGGCTGTCGGCGGAATCGGGGTAGGCAGCGCCCGACCTTGGAAGCCCGTGCAATATGGCGATTCTCTGGTGAGTCGCAGCCCTTCGACCGTATTGGTGTAAATCGGGTTGGTGTCTACCCGCAACTCAGGCTGAATGCGGTTCAATGTATCGGTAAGGATGTTCCATGCCGTCGAACACTCATCCGGTGTATCCGCGAGATAGTAATGCGCCAGCCCTCGGATGTAATCGCAGCGAATGTCGTAGTCGTCGTCGGGGGCGGTTTCGATACAGTTCTCGAACGATTCAATCGCGCTTTCATAGTTGCGCTGGCTGTACTGCGTCTGCCCCAGACTTGCCCATGCCGCCGAATACTGCGGGTTGATGTTCACCGCTTCCTGACAGTAATCCTCTGCCCGCTGGTTCTCACGAGCCTCGAAATAGGCATCGCACAAACGCAGATAAGCGCGAGCGTTTTGCGGCTGCATCGCCAGCACTTCCTCGTACAACGCGATTGCCTGCGCGTAGCGTTCCTGCGCCAGCGCGGTATCTTCTGCCCGCGACGCCTGTGCTCGATACTGCGAAGCCAGTTCAAAGTAAGGTCCCGCCATATTCGGGTTCAACGACAGCGCCTGCTCAAGCTGTTCAATCGCCTCGTCGCTGCGCCCTAGCCACGTCAGCACATACGAGTAAATCCGCCGCGATGCCGGGTCATAGGGATCGATTTCGATAGCACGCTCCGCCTCTCTGAGCGCCACGTCGTAGCGGTCAATGCTCAGATACGCGCTGCTCAACGCGGCGTGCAGCGGCGCGAAGTTCGGGTCGATGTTCAGCCCTAGCTGCCCTACCGGAACCGCCTGCTCCGGCTGTCCGCTCAAATCGAGCGCCCGTGTCTTGATGGCATAGCCGCGCGGATCGTTCGGGTTGGCATTGATCGCCTGATCGCCAATGGCGATAGCGTCGGTGTAATAAGCCGCGTTCTCCGCCCCAAGGTCAAGCAGAATTCGCCCGTACTCGTACAAATAATCCACATTGTTCGGTTGCTGATTCACCGCCTGCCGGAATAGGCTTGCCGCTTCCAACAGGTTGCCCGCCATATAACGTTCCATACCCCGTGTTGCCAGTTCGCTGGCAAACGGCGTTGGCGGCGGCGCTTGTCCCACCACTTCCAGCGCCATTGATTGCAAGGTGCTGAACTGACTGTCTACAAAAAAGAGAAAGCCGCCAACCAGCACCACGTACAGAAGCAGCCACCGCCACATCCCACGACGGCGGCGCCGTCCGCTGAAGAACGGCTGCGAATAGTCACGTCGAATTTGCATTCGTGTAGCCTCAAAACTCTGCCTACACACAACATCACCGCGAAATTGCGGTGTTGTCGAACGCCTTATTATATGGCTTCAATGATGATGGTCAAACGGTCAACTCTATTAGGCTTTAATGGCTTGAGGGAAAAGAACAGGACGACTCATCGTGCGAACGAAATCGCAGGAATCACCAAATTGCAATTCCACTCTTCATAAATTCCTGATCCGTTCGTATCTGTCAGGCAGATTGTCGTAACCTCCGCCATCGCCTAGTCGTAGCCCAAACGTACAGTACGCCGTCCTCAAATCCGCTACAATGGAACCATGACACTCCTAAAACGTTTCCAAACGCTTACCCGATGGCAGAAGATCGCCCTGATTCTCGCTGTCCTCGTCATTGCTTTTGGCGTCTTCATCTATTTCTGGCTCTTTGCCGATCTCCCGACCATTGACCGCTTGCAGGCTGGCATGGCGCTGCCTTCCACCCGCATTTATGACCGTCGTGGTCGCCTGCTCTACGAAATCATTGCCGATACCGAAACCGGTGGTCGCAATACCGCCATCCCCCTCGACCAGATTCCGCGACACTGCATCAACGCCGTTATCAGCGTGGAAGATGCCAACTTTTACAGTCATCCCGGCGTAGACATTGCTGGAATCACCCGCGCCCTGTGGATCAATTTGCAAGGTGGTGAAATTCTTGCCGGTGGCAGCACCATCACCCAGCAGGTCGCCCGCAACCTCTTGCTCGATCCGCAGCAACGCGCTGAACGCAGTCTTCGCCGCAAGCTCCGCGAAATGATCCTCGCGATTCAGTTGCAGAACGCCTACAGCAAAGATGAAGTGCTGTCGCTGTATCTCAACCAGTCTTATTTCGGCAATCTCGCCTACGGCATCGAAGCCGCAGCACAGGCATATTTCGGCAAAAACGCGCCTGATCTCTCGCTGGCGGAATGTTCATTGCTCGCCGGACTGCTTCAATCCCCCGCCGTTTATGACCCGTTGACAAATCTCGAATCGGCAAAGGCACGGCAGGCGCTCGTCCTCGATTTGATGGCTCGTGACGGTCACATTACGGCAGCACAGGCAGAACAGGCGAAAAATGAAGAACTCCAATTCGCCGCTAGCCCATTTCCTATCGAAGCGCCTCACTTCGTCATGGCGGTCATCAAGCAGTTGGAACGTGACTACGGCGAAGCCCTCTACCGTGACGGCTTGGACGTGACCACTACCGTTGACCTCGACTGGCAGCGCACCGCACAGGAGATCATGCAGCGCCAGTTATACCTGCTCAATCATCCTGTCAACCCCGGACGTGTTCCCGCCGAAGCGCACAACGCCGCACTGGTCGCTATGGACCCGCACACCGGACAGGTCTTGACTATGCTCGGCAGCCCGGATTACTTCGACGAATCCATTGATGGTGCCGTCAACGCCGCATTAGCGCTTCGGCAGCCCGGCAGCGCCCTCAAGCCTTTCACCTATGCCGCCGCCTTCGACCCAACCCGCCCCGATCCGTGGACGCCCGCGACTATGCTGCTCGATGTCAGCACGCCCTTTGTCACAAGGCGGCTGCAAAGCTACGCCCCCGCCAACTTCGCACAGGTCGAACACGGTCCCGTCCTGATCCGCGAAGCGCTTGCCTCGTCGTTCAACATCCCGGCAGTGGTCACGCTCGAACACGTCGGCATCGGCACGATGGTCAATCTCGCTGCCAACGCCGGACTCACCACCCTCTCGGAAAACGCCGAGATCGACCTCGCGGTTACGCTCGGTGGTGGTGAAGTTCGCCTGCTCGATTTAGTACAGGCATACAGCATCTTCCCCAACGGCGGTCATCGCGTCGAACCTGTATTCATCCTGCACGTGGAAGACCGTAATGGCAACGTCTTATACGACTGGCAGCCTCAACAAAACAGCGTTCGCGTCATTGATGAACGGGTTGCCTACCTGATTACCCACATCCTGAGCGACGACAACGCCCGCTTCGCCGGATTTGGACAGAACAGCGCCCTCAACATTGGTCGTCCCGCCGCCGCCAAAACCGGAACCACCACCGACTTCCGTGATAACTGGATCGTCGGCTACACTCCCAATCTGGTTACAGGGGTATGGGTTGGCAACGCCGACAACACACCCATGGTCAACGTCACTGGCGTCAGCGGCGCAGCGCCGATGTGGAATGCTTTCATGCGTCGGGTGCTTCTGGGGCAGCCGGAACTGGAGTTCACCGAGCCGCCGGGTATTGTTCGTCGGGAAATTTGCGCCGCCAGCGGCTTGCTACCCACACCTGAATGCCCGTATACCAAAGTTGAGTTATTCATCGAAGGCACAGAACCCACCGAACCGGACAATATGTTCCAGATTGTGGTGCTGGATCGTCGGACGGGTTTGCTGGCAGACAACGATACGCCACCAGAACAACGTTATGAGCGGGTTTATCAGGTGCTTCCGCAGGAAGCCCGTGATTGGGCGATCCGCAACGGCATCCCACAGCCGCCGATTGGAGCAGAACTGATTGTCAACGAAGACGACTCGCGCCTGCGTCTGCTCGAACCCGATCCCTACACCGTATTCCAGATTTCGCCCATCATCCCACTGGAAGCCCAACGCCTGCGCCTGACCGTCGGCGCACCACCCGGCACTCGCGCTGTCACTTATGCGCTCAATGGTACGGTGCTCGGAACCGCCGAAGCTGCGCCGTGGGAACTCTGGTGGACGCTTGAACCCGGCGAGCATCAACTGGTCGCCACCGCAACTCTAGCCGACGGCACGCAGCAA
>DATGQJ010000826.1:0-3911 GCA_035304265.1 Oceanobacillus sp. | reverse complement strand
CACTTCTTCCCGCAGGACAAGGCGCAGCAGTTGAACCTGTTCGTTCAGCCGGAATTGATGGGCATGAACGGCAGCGAAGATGCCGCCGACAATGAACCGGAGTTCAAAGGCAATGGCAACGGTCACGCACACGGTCATCTGGTCGGTGCGGACATCTGCCCGTCGTGCGGTACCATCTCGCTACTGCACGTCGAGGGCTGCAAGAAGTGCCTGACGTGCGGCTACAGCGAGTGCTAAAGGTTGTGCAACTCTGGGGTGGTCGGAAGATCACCCCTTTTTAATTTCGGCGAATGTGTTTGACCCATTCTACAGGGTCGTCAATCTCTGGGTGAATGAGTTCGATTGGATCAAGTTCATTCAGCAGGCGCAGCAGATTTTTGCCCCAGTGTTCTTCGGGCTGGTGGGCTTTTGGCTCTGGCGCAACGTCCAACGTATCAATCAGGAGTTTTGCCAGTTCCTTCCGTTCCTGTGGGCTGAGTGCTTTTGCCTGATCGAGTATGTCTGCAACCGTCATCGGTTATATCCTCACACACTGTACGCCTATTATACGTGAAACCATGCGTGAAAATGATGGCGGTAGCATATGAAGTGTAACCCTGCCAGCTTGCGGCGCTCAACTCCCGCCGCCACATCCTGTTATACGAACAGAGCGCACAACCTCAGTCGTGTTGTCAAAATAGACGAGCACATGTTGTCCTCTGCCGCTTATATCGTAATCACAACGGAACTCTGACCTGCTATCGTTCTTTTCTTCGCAGTATCTCGTGAATTCTCCAAACATATCGGTTACTTCTTGATAGCTGGTTTTTCCTGTCTGTATGTTCTCTCGGAAAATTGTGCCAACATCTTCCACGTGAATTTGAAAATCAGGCAAAAGACAGCTTCCGAGCGAGGCGGGTATCAGCCCTCGTTGGCAAAGTGATGTAGTAACTTCTGTCGTCAGGGGTGTTGAGAGAATTTGAGCATAATTCGCTTGCCTTTCCATATTTCTTAAATCCAGTAGATGAAAAATCCATAATACTACGGCAAGATTGCTTCCTATTCCAACGACAAAGATAAGGGCACAACCCCACATGAAAAGGCGAAAAAGGCGATCTTTCACAGTTTAGCTCCAGAGTTTTACGGATTTATACACGGATTACCGAAATCTCCCCATCACGCCTCATGGTATAATCGTTTGAAATATGAATGGAATGTTTCTATGGCGATTGCCACTCCCGGAACACTGGTAGACATCCTGACGGATTTCCTCGCCGCGAATCCTTCTTCTGAGGAAATTGTCTCCTTTCGACTGCCTGAACACATAGAACAACGGGCACATGAACTCCTCGAACTCAACCGTCAGAACCGCCTAAACGATGCGGATCGCGCCGATTTCGAGGAATTTATGCGGATGGAGCAGTTCATGTCGCTGCTCAAAATCAAAGCGCGGCTGCAACTCTCGAAAAACGCATGACCTATATCAGCGCCGCCTTACGCCGCGAGGTGCGAGACCGCGCCGGGAACTGCTGTGAATACTGCCGTGTCCATGAGGAGTTCCGTTTATTCCCCTACGAAGTTGACCACATTATTGCCGAGAAACATCGCGGCGAGACCGTTTCTGATAACCTCTGCTATAGCTGTTATCTCTGCAATGGTCACAAAGGCAGCGACATTGCTTCCATAGATCCGCTCACTGGAGAGTTAGCGGCATTGTTTCATCCCCGTCGCCACATCTGGACAGATCACTTCCGCTTAAATGGTGGCGTGATTGAGCCATTGACCCCTGAAGGGCGCGTAACCGTCCACATTCTGCAACTAAATACTGAGGGTCGCGTGAAGGAACGCGAAGGGCTGCTCAGAATGGGGCGCTATCCCTGTAGTTAGATGAATACACTATTTTTGCCGTAGGAACACCATATTCAGCCTCTTCTATCCCGCTTCAATCGCCGTTCCCTTCCTAGCCGGACGGCTTTCCAGCCTCCGCCGCTAAAACCCCCGTCGCGCCCTTTGCGGTTCAACCTTCTTTTACTTTCCACTTTTAACTTTCAACTTCGCTTCCTCAAAAATGGTCCAAAATGCCGTCCAAAATGACCACACTTAATCGAACGTATGTGCTATAATCTCATCGGTTCGCTGTTCCTTGTTTTTTAGGTAACGATGTCCAAATACACGCCGGAACAAAAAGCTGAGGCGCTTCGCATTCTTGATGAAACGGGCAGCGTTTTTGCCGCCAGTCGCCAGTCGGGAGTGTCGGAAAGAACGCTCTTTCGTTGGCAGCGTGAGCGAACACTGCCGCCGCCGCCACAAGAAAAAACTCAACTGCCGCCGCCGCCGCCGCCACCCCTTTCCTTTCCAAACGATCCCGAACTGGAGGAAGCCCTGCGCGAACAAGCCGCCGCCGCAGACAGCATCATCGACGATGTGCTTGACCAACTACTCAAAGATGTGCAGGTGCTTTCTAAACGCATCCGTCACAACTTCGATCAAGCGCCGCCCGTCTCCCAGATCATGGCGCTCACTCGCTTGCTGGATCGCGTCATCAAACTGGACGCCCGCAAGCCGCGTCTTGAATCCAATAAGCGTAAAGTCTACCTGATTCGCTACCAGTACCCGGACGGCACGATTCACAAAGTCCCGCCGTGGTACGACGGTGATGAGGACGATGCTGACGATCCGAATTGGTCGCCCATAGGCGGGCAGTGGCGGCGTGATTAGCCGCAGGTGGCTATAATCCTCGCGCCCTATTGTTTCAGGAGAAGGTTATGAAAAGTCCGGTCATGATGGTGGTGGATAAAGACCCTGAAGCATTAGCGTTCGTTGGCAACGAACTGTACAAACGCTACGGTGAGGACTACGAGGTCATCTGCGATCCGTCGGTACAGACGGCGCTCTCCACCTTGCAGACGCTCAGGGATGACGAAAAGCCCGTTGCCCTGCTTTTCACAGACCAACGGCTGCCGGAGATGTCTGGAATCCAGTTTCTGAGCCGAGCGCATGACCTTCACCCCGAAGCTAAACGTATTCTGCTGGTGGGCAGGCGCGATCAGGATGTCTCACAAATCGTCTTGCAGGCGATGACCTTCGGAACCATTGACAGTTATCTGGCGAAGCCGACGGCGCTTTTCGACGAGCGTTTTCACAGTCACGTCGCCGAACTGCTGGAATCGTGGCGGCACTCTAATATGCCTCGCCCCACGGTGGTCAGGGTGATTGGCGAACGCTGGTCGGCAAGGACGCACGAATTCCGGGCGCTGTTGGATAGCTACGACGCCCCTTACCAGTTCTACGATCTGGAAACACCGGAAGGGCAGGCATTGTTGCAAGAGGTGGGGCAACCCGAAGGACCTTTCCCGGTGGCGATTTTGCAGGATGGGCGGGTCTTCGCCAATCCATCCAACGAAGCGTTTGGGCGCGTGATGGGCGTTACCAACGATATACAGGGCGGCGAGTACGATCTGGCGATTATCGGCGCGGGTCCGGCAGGGCTTTCGGCTGCGGTTTATGCGGCGTCCGAAGGCTTGCGCACCCTCGTCATCGAACGCGGGGCAATCGGCGGGCAGGCGGGCACGAGCACCCTGATTCGCAACTATCTCGGCTTTCCGACGGGCATCAGCGGCTTTGAACTGGCGCGGCGGGCGCGTGAGCAGGCGTGGTTGTTTGGTGCGGAGTTTGCCGTCTTTCGTGAAGTGACCGATCTTCGCGATGATCATGACCTGCGCGTTTTGACGTTGGCGAGCGGTGAAGAGGTTGTCGCCCGTTCGGTGATTCTGGCGATGGGCGGCGCATACCGGCGGCTTGGCATCCCCGAACTTGAGAGATTGGTCGGGGCGGGCGTCTTCTATGGCGGAACCGTCACCGAGGCTCAGGCGATGCGCAATCAAAAAGTGTTCATCTGCGGGGCGGGTAACTCCGCAGGGCAGGCGGCGATT
>DATGQJ010000825.1:0-2386 GCA_035304265.1 Oceanobacillus sp. | reverse complement strand
CTGTGATCCCAGTAGGTTCAGGTAGACCTCACCCAAATCTAAGTCTGCTGGCAGCATATCGAGCGACACGTAGAGCAAGCGCGAACGTTCCATTTCTTCAGCAGGTAGATCGCGGCTGTAAATTTCGGCTAGGTACGCGATGGTCTGTTCTCGCGTGGGAAACTGACGGACAACCGCCTCGATGGTCTCAAGCCCGCGCAACCGTTCGGTGATCGTCACCAGCGCGTCTAACTGGCGATTCAAAGCAGGGCTGATCGTCTCTTCCTGCGCGTAAGCGACAGACACGATCAGCAGCAGCGTGATGATCCAGATCAGGGGTTTCAAGGGCACTCCTCTCTATAAACCTCACGCCCAACCCCATGTTCCGGGGAGCACAACGTGCAAAAGTGAGGTGAGCAATACGACCCTAATTGTAAACCATGCGATTTTCAGGGTCTCCACGCGGGACGGGCGTATTCAGCGCCGCCAAACGTCAACTGTTGAATGTCGGTACCGTCGCGCCGCATCATAAACAAATCTCGACTGCCAGATCGGTTGGAGACGAAGACGAGGTATTCGCCATCGGGCGACCATGCGGGCATGGTTTCGATGGAAGGATCATGCGTAATCGGGCGCAGGTCGCTTCCATCGGGATTCATGAGGTAAATGTCACTGTTGCCGCCGCGATCCGACTGAAAAGCGATCTCGCGTCCGTCGGGGGACCATGCGGGGGCGGTGTCGGTCAAAGGGTGCTCCGTGATTCGGCGCACGTTGTCGGGGTTTGCAATATCCATCACCCAGATTTCTGTATTGGCGACAGGCGACCATGAAAAGGCGATTTGCTCGCTTATCGCCCACGTGGGCGTGAAGGCGTTACCCGGCACCTGACTTAAGCGCCGACGATTCGCGCCGTCAGTGTCGATGAGAAAAATGCTCTGTGTGTTTTCTTCCACCGTCGCCAGCGCCAATGCATTGCCGTCGGGCGACCATGCAAGCGAAGGATTCATGGTGATCTGCGTGACTTCAGTTAGACGGCGAGGATTGCCGCCGATCAACTGCCTCACGTAAACCGCACGGTCTGTATCACTCTCATAGATGTAGGCAATCGATTCGCCATCCGGCGACCACGCGGGGCTGTACTCATTGGCAGGAGTGCGAGTTAAGGGGACTTGAATGTTGCGCCGTGTATCGAGCAGATAGATGTCGAAGTCACCGTCCCGTCGCGCGTCAAAGGCGATTTCGTCAGTGGGCATCTGCCCGCCAAGCAGCAAGAATGCCACCGTAAAGATCATACACAAACCGGAGAGCAGACAGGCAACAGGGAGCGTAATTCGTAACATGGTGTTCACGAAGTATTTTTACACAATTTCGTGTATCTATTTTGACACAAATTCAGCGGCGTTTACAGTGGATTCTACGCTGTGAGCACAACCATCATTTGATTAGACTCCTTTTAGCGATCCTTGTGACTCATGATCACCCGTGTATACTTTGCAGCTATTTAATGGAGGTCGCCTCTGCAAAGCTCGAAACGTCAAAGAACGTCGCCAATCCGCTGGCTATTCCTCATCCTTATAGTGCAGTTGGCATTGGGACTTGCGGTCATTGTCATCCTTCCGCTCTGGGACCAACACGAAGCGGATTTCTACAATGTCGTGCGCTTTATCGCCGACAACGGGCGGATGCCCAATGAAGACGACTATCCACCGGGGGAAGCTGACATTCGGCAGGCAACGCAGCCGCCCCTTTATTTTGTAACCGCTCTGCCTATCGTCGCGCTGCTGGACGACACTCAAGATGTACCGCCGGGGTTTCAACCCGATCTAATCTGTCTTGGGGGCGAAGCGACCAACTCCACGTTAATCACCTACCCGATGACCGATGCGTATGTGTTTCCGGTCTATGGGGCGGTGCTGGCGGGGTATGGGCTGCGCGTGCTCAATCTTCTCTTCGGCATGATAGCCGTCCTATTCACTTTTTGGACAGGGCGTCTCCTCTTTCCGAATCGTCCCGCTATAGGGTTGGTGGGGGCGGCGCTGCTTGCATTCGAGCCAAATACGGTGCAAACGGTGACAACCATCAGCAATGATGCGCTTCTGCTGCTCATCGCGGCTGCCAACCTGTACTGCGCGGCGCGAATGCTTGAAGGTGGCATCGTGCGCTGGCGCTGGATGATCGTGTTGATCGGGTTATCGGCGCTCGCCATCCTAACGCGGCTTTCAGGATGGGCGGTGCTTGGCTTTGATGTGCTGGTCTTCCTTTACGCCATCGGGTACACGTTATGGGAAGCACGTAAGCGAGCCAAGCGAAGTCAGCTACGCGCGGCTTTGGTGGGACTGGTGCTGTTGGTGGTGACTGTGTTGGGCGTCGCCGCATTCAACTACAGCCAGTATGGGACGATTTTTGG
>DATGQJ010000824.1:0-5727 GCA_035304265.1 Oceanobacillus sp. | reverse complement strand
CCAGTGTCATTCGAGAAATCATCGATCACATACAAGTTCCATTCCCCGTTTGGATCGGTACCGTTGAACACATCCAACGACGCGCCATAAGGAGGGGGAGGTGCGGGGGAAGGAAATTCCTCATCTCCGGGGTTATTGGTTGGTGAAAAAGTGCCGGTGACAACCGTCGCGCCCATGGCTCCAGCAGACTGATCAAAGGTAAGGGTGGCGTCGTGAGCATTCGAAGGGCCACCAACATCGGACATGAGTATAACGTTCTGTCCGTGGGGTCCTACCAGCAGGATGTCCACATCGGCGGGGAATGTATGGTTGAATTCGAACAACCTTACATCGACATCGGTGATAACTCCGGTCAAGTCCGTTACATTGATGGTGGATGGATAGGGAGCGGCAGGGGCACCACTAGGACTACCTGTGTCCGAACCGGGTATGTTGATGCGGGTTGTATTGGGGAAGGTCTGGGTTGCTGCCGCAGCAGGAAGCGAAGAGATGAAGGCGAACAGCATCAGAACGATGGCAAATAAAATACGACGACTGCCCATAGGGCGAAATCCTTACTTGTACGAGTTAGGTAGGATATAGAGTCGTCGAAAATTCTAGCTTGAAGTTTATGGTTGTAAAAAATTTACACTCTTCATAAAGGTTACGTACTTAGTGACTGCATTCTTGTTGGTTTTGCCCTGCCTAGCGCCCCGGAATTTGGCTCTCCACCTGTTTTCATTTTCTGCCCCATCGTGGTTATACTGTGCGAAAATCTTTCGGAGGTTGTAGAAAACGTAATTCAATTTCCCGATGCATTGGATAATGAAGGAAACCTATGACCGACTCTTCTGCTGCTCGGCACCCCGTACCGGAAATGGACACCCCCATCGTCCTCGAAGCACGCGGCTTGACCAAACGCTTCCCCGGTGTGCTGGCGAACGACCACATTGATCTGAAACTCCACAAAGGCGAAGTGCTGGGCTTGCTCGGTGAAAACGGGGCGGGCAAAAGCACTTTGATGAACCTGATCTACGGGCTGTACTCGCCTGACGAAGGCGAAATCCTCGTCAATGGCAAGCCTGTGACCATCCACGACCCCAACGACGCTATTCAACTTGGCATCGGCATGGTTCATCAGCATTTTCAGCTTGTGCCTGTCCTCACCGTGACCGAAAACGTCATGCTCGGCAACGAGTCGGTGAAGGGACCCTTCCTTGACCGCCGCGCTGCCCGCAACCGCATTCTGGAAATCGCACAGCAATACGGGCTAGAGGTTGACCCCGATGCGCTGGTGCAGGATTTGCCCGTCGGCGTGCAGCAGCGCGTGGAAATCATCAAAGCGCTGTACCGCAAAGCCGACATCCTGATTCTGGACGAGCCGAGCGCCGTCCTCACCCCGCAGGAAACCGAAGGCTTATTCCAGATCATGCGGACGCTGGTGGAACGCGGCGTGAGCATCATCTTCATCAGCCACAAGCTCAAGGAAGTGCTGGAAATCTGTGACCGAATCACGGTGCTGCGCGGCGGCAGAGTGGCAGGTCACGCCGACCCGCGCACCTCGACGGAAGAATCACTGGCAGCGCTGATGGTCGGGCGTGAAGTGATCCTACAGGTAGAAAAATCGCCAAGCCATCCGGGTGATCCGGTGCTGGTCATCGAAGACCTGATGGTGCGCGATGACCGTGACCTGATCGCCGTCAACGGCTTGAGCCTCACCGTGCGGGCGGGTGAAATCGTCGGTATCGCAGGGGTGCAGGGCAACGGACAAACCGAACTGGTAGAGGCGATCACGGGGCTACGTCCGGTGATTAGCGGCAAAGTCATCCTCAACGGCAAAGACATCACCAACGCCTCGCCGCGCACCGTCACCGAAGCTGGCGCAGCACACATCCCCGAAGATCGCCAGAAAAACGGCATGGTCAGCCCCTTCCCGGTCAAAGACAATCTGGTGCTGCAAACCTACTACGTCGATCCCTTCTCCATCGGCATCCTTGCCAACGATCAGGTGATTGCCGAACACGCGGCAGAACTGGTGAAACAGTACGACGTGCGCACGCCCAGCATCTACACGGCGATTGGCAAGCTGTCCGGCGGCAACCAGCAGAAGGCGATTGTGGCGCGTGAGCTTTCCCGCGAGGTCCGCGTGTTGATTGCCGCACAGCCCACGCGCGGTCTGGATGTCGGCTCGATTGAATTCATTCACAAGCAGATTGTGCGAATGCGCGACAACGGCGTCGCGGTGCTGTTGGTCTCGGCGGAACTGGACGAAATCCTCTCACTGGCGGATACCGTCGCCGTCATGTATGCAGGAAAGATCATCGGCACGATGCCGATTGAAGAAGCGGATCGTAACTCGGTAGGGTTGTTGATGGCGGGGGTGACGCCGAACGCGAAGGAGGTCGTCACACATGGCTGAAATGACAATGCAGGAACAGGGAACGCCACCGTCAGGACTGGGACGAGCATGGGGGCGACTCTCGTCACGATTGGTTCCGGTGCTGGCGGTGGTGACGGCGCTGCTGATCACCATCCCCTTCATGATCGTTACCGGCGGGCGCGGCGATTTCAGCCGAGGCTTGCAGATCGCAGGCACGGCGTATAGTGCGCTCATCGAAGGCTCAATCGGGCTGGTGATTAACGATACCGTCTCGCTGGACGATCTCGATCAGGTCATCGTGCTGGCGGCGGCGGAAACCCAGAGCGGCGGCGATCTTGATCGCAGAGACTTGCGGCGGTTCGGGCTGGCAATCGGGACATTGGTCGAAGTCGGACCGGAAAACGCGCGTCGGTATGCCGAAGTGCTTGCGCCGTTCGCAGACATCGAAGACGACGAGGAATTGACCGAACTTCTGGCGGGCATTCCCGAAGTTCAGGCGGTTGGCGCGGAAACGCTGAACGCCATGCGTCCGTTGATCGCCGAACTGGAACAGCAGAATCGCGGCGATGTACGCGCGATGGCAGAAGCATATGCCGCAATGGAAAGCCTGAGCGCTGAAGATCGCGCCGCACTTGAGACCCTTGCCCCTTCGGCGGCGGATTACAGCGATGAAGACCTGCTCACCTACATGGACGTACTCGACGATCAGGGCGTCGTGCGGCTGGCTCGATTGGTCGCTACGATGGACACCTTTGAAGAAATGGGGATTGCGCTCGATTCGCCCGAAGCTGCCGACCTCACCGCCATCGCCGAGTTGGATGATGGCGCGGAAGCCGCCCGTGAAGCGGCGGAAACCGTCGCGCGGTTGGACGCAGCGGGCATTGTCAACGCGACGGCGCTGCAAGAGCAGATTCAGATCGTGCGCTCGATGTACGATCAAAACCTGTTGACCAACGACGACGTGATTGTGGCGCTGACCAACGAGCTTGAAGCGGCGACCTCACAAAATCTGGTGGTGCGGCGTCCGGGCAACCGTCTGGTGGTAGACCGAAACCCAGCGCTGTTCGGCATCATCTACGCCGAAGGGCGTGCTGATCCTGAGCAGGTTCAGGCACAAGCCGCAGAAGCCGCCGCTGCGCAAGAAGGCACAGGCGTCGAGGAAACCGAAGGCGGCATCCCAACACCAGAGGCAGCACCTATCGCGCCGGAACGAGGCAAGCCGGAAACGGTCTACCTGCGTCTGGGCGGCTCGACGTTGTTGTTCTTCCCCGCCAATCTCGAAACCCTGCTGGTTCGCGCCATTCCCTTCATCATCGCAGGGCTGGCGGTGGCGCTCGGCTTCAAAGCCGGGTTGTTCAACATCGGCGCGGAAGGACAGTTGTACGCAGGCGCGATTATCGGCGTGTGGGTGGGGTTCTCGCCGCTGTTCGCAGAAATGGCGTGGTACATTCACGTGCCGCTGGTGATCGTGGCGGGCATTTTTGGCGGCTTTTTATGGGGCGCGATCCCCGGCGCGTTGAAGGCATTCACCGGAGCGCACGAGGTGATCGTCACCATCATGCTCAACTACATCGCCATCTTGCTGGTAGACTGGCTGATCAAATCAACCGAGCCGGTCATCCTGCTCGACATCACAGCGACCACACCGCGCACCCCGTTCATCCATCAGAGCGCGAGACTGCCTGTCCTCAGCGACATCGCACCTTTCATTTTTATCGCTCTGGGTGTGCTCGTGCTGCTGCTGGGGTTGTGGCAGCGACGGACGCAGATCGCGCAGGACATCCGGTTGGTTATCCGTCCGGTGGTTTACGGGCTTCTGGTTGCCATTGGCGGTCTGTTCTTGCAGTGGATTAGTGTGCGCGGGGCGCTGCACATTGGCTTTTTCATCATGCTGGTTGCCGTCTGGTTTGTCGATTGGTTCCTCAACCGCACCACGCTCGGCTTTGAACTGCGCACCGTCGGCACCAACCCCAACGCCGCGCGTTACGCGGGCATGAGCGTGCCGCGCAACGTGATCTTCGCGCTGGCGTTCAGTGGAGCGCTGGCAGGCTTGGCGGGCACGATTGAGATTTCGGGCGTGCAGTTCAACATGCAGCCCGCGTTTTTCTCCGGTCTGGGCTTCGATGCGATTGCGGTGGCGCTGCTGGCACGCAGTAACCCGCGCCACATGATTTTCGCGGGCTTGATGTGGGCGGCGCTGCTGACCGGCGCAGGCTTGATGCAGGTACGCGCCAACATTTCCATCGATCTGGTCAAGATCATTCAGGCGATGATCATTATGTTTGTCGCCGCCGATGCAATCATTCGCTATATCTGGGCAGTGCCCAAGACGACGGACACCGTACAGCAAAGTACCTTCGTGAAAGGATGGGGCGGGTAATGGCTAGCGTTTCATCATCTCTTGAACCACAGGTAGCCCGCAGCACGTCATGGCGTGACATCAAAATCACGCGGACGATGATTTTCTCGGTTCTGTTCATCATTGCCGGACTCGTGCTGCTCGTCTCCGCTCCACCCAATATGACCGACGAGACGGTGACGACCCTGACGTTTGGCGATCCGCGCCTCCCCGCCGTCGCCGTCCCGACCCTGCTGTATACCATCATCGTCGCCGCTTATTACATCCTCGCGGGGATTGTCGGGCTGCTGCCCACGCCGCAACGTTTGAAAACCATTTTGCTGCTGCTGGCGGGCTTCCTGATCATCCCGACGGTGTTGATCGTCGCGGCGGCAAACAGCAGCACCAACGTGACGGTGATGCTGCAAGTGAGCGTTCGCCTTGCCACCCCGATTGTGATGGGGGCGCTGGCGGGCATCTGGTGCGAGCGTTCCGGCGTGACCAACATCGCCATCGAAGGCATGATGCTGACGGGCGCTTGCTTCGGTTTTGTGGCGTTCTGGATGTTCTCTAGCTCGATGACTACCCCTCAGGCGCAGTTGATGGGCGTGATTGCGGCATCGCTCTCCGGCGGATTGATGGCGGTGCTTCACGCATGGCTCTCGATCACCTTCAAGACCGACCAGATCGTCAGCGGTACGGTGATCAACATCCTCGCCATCGGTCTCACCAGCTTTGTCCGCCGCGAAGTGTTGCTGTCCTCAGAAGCCGGACGCGAGACGCTTCAGCAAATCCGCCTTCCGGTGCTGGGTGATATTCCGGTGTTGGGCGACGTGTTCTTCAACGGTAGACCGATCTTCTACGCCATGTTCGTGCTGCTGTTCGTCACCCACATCGTGCTGTTTTACACCCGTTGGGGCTTGCGCACACGGGCGGTGGGCGAAAATCCCCGCGCTGCTGACACGCTTGGCATCAACGTCCTTCGCAACCGCTGGATCAACGTGATCATCGGCGGGTTGATTGCGGGATT
>DATGQJ010000823.1:0-5414 GCA_035304265.1 Oceanobacillus sp. | reverse complement strand
CCCTCCTCCTGAGTACCACAGGTTCCGAGCGGTACGGGAGGAGGGCAGTTAATTCCGCTTGTCGCGAGTCTGATTCCGCTGCTGAATGTGCAGGATCACTTCCGCTTCGTGTTTGTTCACGTAATTGCTGAGGATTGGTTTCCACCACGTGGTATCGTCTGGATGGGAAATGAAGTAATCCACCAGCGCCATCAAATCTTGCACGGTCTGTCCCCCGAAACCATAGGTTTCCAGATTTCTGCCTTCTTTTGCCGCTCTTTTCACTTCTCGCGCTTGCTGTTTGCGTGCATCCGCAATCACTTCATCCGGATTGAGTCTTGGGCTGGTATTTAAGCCTTCTATCGAATTGGCTTGCTGCTGCTCATCCCAGACTTCCTGTAATTTCTGGATGATGTGCTCATCTGCTTCGACGGCTAACTCTTTGTGAAGCCGGAAGAACAGCGACCCTTCGCTCATATCGTATCCGTGAAGCGAATCTACCGGGGCGTGATGTTCATCTTCGTGCGGTGGATGATCTTTACTGATCTCCGAATGCGAAGGCGGCAGGGCGAACTGCGGCTCGCCTTCGTATATCCCGTAAACCTGCCACAGCTTGACGGGATCGTTCTCGTGTTCTTTTTTGATGTCTGGCAACTGCGATTGTAGCGAAGTCCCCTCCCTTATATGTTCTACGCCAACCGTGGCGGCATAGTTGAGGGCGTAATCGAGACCCTTCTTCTTTTCTTCCTTCAAATCCAAACCGGTAATATCTTCGACCAGCCGCAGCAGGAATTCAGTAACCTGTTTGATGATGGCTTGTTTGAGTTCGTCGATCTTCTCATTGATGAGATCCATAAACCGCTTCATCAGATCGACCATGGGGAACGCAAATTTGAGCACAGCCCCCATTTCTTCCAATCGCCTCATCATACTTGCGTGGAGGTCGATGTAATGCTCGATTGCCGAAGCAACGCCTTTCGTCGAGGTACTGGTGTCGAATCCGGTAGGGATAAACCGATCTGTAAAAGGAATGTCAATGCCGGTGAGCCAGATGTCATAAACGGTTACTTGAATGTGGCGATCAAGGGCGTTCATCACCTCAAGCATCGCGTGTCCGCCGTTGTCAGTCTTTAAGTGTTCCTGAATCTTCTGCCACGTCGTCTTGCCGCTCCCTTCCTTGACAAGCTTGAACGTTTCATCGATCTTCTGATTGATCATCTTGGACAATGCCGGTAATTTGGGAAGGAGGATCTGCCCAATGCTTACCTTCAGGTCATGCTTGCCCGCCGTTCCCGTTGTGACCGCCTTTCGCCCGTCGGGAGATGTGGCATCATACAACGTATCGACGTAGCCAGCCTCCGGATGTTTATTTTTCTCAGCTTCGCTGAGGAAATTCGCTGAATATCCCGCGTCTTTGCCCGCGTTTAGTGCCGCCATCGCCCGTTCAATTTCCGAATTCAGCGCCACTTCGATAAAGTTTGAATGGGCGAAATAATCCTCAACCGCATGTAAAGCGGAACCGAGATACATTCTTCCCTGAGGGGATTGTCCGGCAGAAACGGCTGACCATAACTGCTGTTTCGTCCATTCAATCGCGTTATAGATGTGTCTTCCTAAACCTGCATCGCTGACTTTGAACAATTCGGGGTTTTCGATCTGCAATCCCGGAAAGGCTTTTCCCCGTATCTGTGCGTCACGGTCAGCATCTTCGTTAAAGACTTGGGCTGGCGCGGTTGAAGCATTTTCAGTCGTATACTGAGGCGTTCCCGGACGCAATAAGCCCGTATCGCTGTCTCTGACCAAAAGCTCGGTAGCCGTGGTTCCCATTGGATTGTCCACGTGCTGCTCTGGGGTGTAAGTGCCGATATTTGCCGGGGTGATCAATTCGTTTGTAATTTCCGGTCCAAAGTGCAGGAAAGCCAGTCCCCGTATAACCGCGGTGACAATATCTTCCGCCCCCTGTGGTCCAATCGTTGCGCCCGTCGGTTTGTCTAGATTTCTCGGCAGCTTTTGTACCAGACTGTGCGGCATCGCTAGATTGAGCTGCGAAAAGTCGCGCATCCAATTCCCCGCGTACATTTCTTTCAGCAGCTTTTCATCACTTACGTCGGTTGCTTCAGTTTCAATGCCTTCGTGGACGGGGGCTTCTCCACGCTGGATAACTGCCGAATTGGGGGTTCGCTGCGGTATGGGTTTACGGAGCAATGTATTCTCATGCGTACCGTTCAGCATTCGATTGACCGCCTGATTCCCGACGAGCCGCTGAAGCTGAAGAATGGTGCCGACCATCTTTTGTTTTGACTCTGCCGTATGGTGGATATTGTCGGCTTGTAGCGGAAAGAGGTCTTGCCCTGAAACCGGCTGGTGGCTGGCTGGGGTCGGTAGTTTTTTCGCCAGTTTGGGGGACTGCTGACTGTGCGTCCGATCCGTACTCATCGTGTTTCTCCTAACCTTCTTCTGGCGTGTCCCGCAGATAACGGTAGGAGAGTAGTTTGGCTGAGGACGAACCAGTGTTGCATTGCCAGCTTACAGAAACACTGTATCAGGAGTGCTGCTGCCCCGTCATATAACTAAAGTTACATTTTCGGATTAGAGATGTAAACGGGGCGAGTCACCGACTCGCCCCTACGAGAGAAATCGGGTGTTATGCCCGCGCAATCAACCGCAGTGTGATGATTTGATACGGGCGCACGTCCAGCGCAACGGCGTTGTCGTGTATCTCCAGTGAGCGCTGATTTTCCTCAAGCAGATTGCATTCATACGCCTCGGCAAGCTCAAACCCCGCGCTCACCCAAACCTGCCCGCGATTGCGGTGATCCTCGTACATGCGCACGATTAAACCGTTGCCGTCTTCGGCGAGTTTCACCGTCTCGATGACGAGGTTGGGCGCGGAAGTCGAAACCAGCGAACCCGACAGCCCATTGCTGGCGGTTCCCCCGCTGACCCGTCGCAAAATCAGCGGATCGTTGAGGTCATAAGCCGCCGGAATCACTTCCTCGCGCCAGTCGCCTTCGTGGGGCAGCAGGCTGTAGACCATCCGGTGTTCGCCCTGATCCGCATTTCGATCCGGGCTGGTGGCGCTTTTGAGCAGCGACAGCCGGATCACGTTGTCGAGGATGTCGTAGCCATATTTGCAGTCGTTGAGCAGCGCGACCCCGTAATTGCCTTCGCTCAGGTCTGCCCATTTGTGAGCGCAGGTTTCAAATCGCGCCCAATCCCACGAGGTATTGCGGTGGGTTGCCCGCTGCACGTTGCCCCACTGCACGTCGAAAGTCGCCACCGGACTCAGCACGTTCACCGGAAAAGCCGCTTTGAGCAAAATGTGCTGTTCGTGCCAGTCGATCCACGTATCGAAGTCGATGCGCTTGCTCTCGCTGTACAGATACACGTTCTGGTGAATCGTGCTGCTGCGGTATTTACGCTTGATTTGCACCGCCACCCGCAGCGGACCCTGTTCCACAATCTCGATGCTCTCAACGCCTTCCACCTTTTCCGTCCGATCTTCGTAGAAGATGTCGATGTCCCACGCATCGAAGTTCATGGGACGGTCTTCAAAGGCGAGCAGGGCATTGGCGACAGCATCAGGCGGCAGCACTTCACGATCCGCCTGCTTGTCGTAAATCCGCGTAATATCGCCGGAGCGATTGATCTCCACCCACAGCAAGTCATTTTCGAGGACGATCCCATCTTGCGTCTGGGTTGCCGAAAGTGCGCCTGTCGTATTCGTGCTGCCTGCGCCTTCACTCAGCCCGATCACGCTGTACGGCGCGAGATCGCGCACTTCCACCAGCACGCCGCCATCGACAGACTGCGTGGTTAAGGCGTTGCCGTTGGTATCGACCAGCGTTGCGTTGTCCACGCCTTCGAGCAAGCCGATCCGCCTCCCGCCAAAGGGAAGTGTGTTGGCGGCAAGCACCGTCGCGTTGGCGGGCAGCGCCGTTGCCAGCGCTTGAATCGCATCCTCGCGCACTTTTTCGCCCAACTCGAAGATGTGCTGGTAATCTTTGTCGCTGTCCTCATAGACAGGTCCAATCGACGACCCCGGCAGGATGTCGTGGAACTGGTTGAGGCAGATCAGTTCCCACGCTTTGCCGATGTCCTCATGTGGGTAGGCATGACCCGTCGTCAGCGCCGCCATTGCCGCGAGGAATTCCGCGTCGTGCAGCAAAAACTCGCTTTTGCGGTTGTTGCGCTTGTTCCGGCTCTGGCTGGTGTAGGTGCCGCGATGATATTCCAGATAGAACTCGCCGTTCCACACCGGAAGCACGTTGGCGATTTCTCTTTCGACGCGCTCCATGAACTCGCGCACCGTACCGGGACGGACACGCGGTGCGCCGGGATGGTTGGTAAGCCGTTCTACATTTTCCAGCATTTCACGGGTCGGTCCGCCGCCGCCGTCGCCGTAGCCATAGGCGGTGATCAGTTCGTTGTAAGTCTCTTTCTGGCGGAAGTTGTTCCACGTGCCAAAAATCTCCGCCGCCGAAACCATGCCGTTATAGGTGGTCGAGTAGGGCAGATATTCCGAACCCGATGGGGTGGTGAGGAAGTGCGTCAGCACCCGCGTGCCATCCAAGCCCTGCCACCACAAAAACTGGTGCGGCATCTGGTTGTATTGGTTCCAACTCATCTTGTGGGTGATGAAATACTTCATCCCCGCCTGATGGATCAGTTGGGGCAGCGCCCAACTGTAGCCGAACGTGTCCGGCAGCCACAACACGGGCGTATCCACATCCCCGAAGTGCTTGCGGAAGTAGCTGCGTCCGAGCAAGAACTGCCGCGCCAGCGATTCCGCGCCGATGGCGTTGCAGTCCGGCTCGACCCACGTGCCGCCCATCACTTCCCAGCGCCCTTCCTGAATTCGCTGTTTCATCTGTGTGAAAATATCGGGGTAGTGCTGCTCGGTATATTGATAAAGCTGTGCCTGACTCTGCGAGAACTTGTATTCGGGGAATTGTTCCATCAAACGGAGTACGTTGCTGAAGGTTCGCCCCGATTTCCGCACTGTCTGTCCGAGCGTCCACAGCCATGCTACGTCGATATGCGCGTGACCGATGGCGACAATATCCACGTCCATCGGTGCGCCCGCTTGCGCGATCATCTGTTGCAGGCAATCGAGCGCCGCCGGAACGGTGTCGTAAAAGGCGCGTGTGCCCAATGGGTCGCGGGTGTCCAATACCTTGAATGCCGCGTCGAGCGCATTGTACAAACGCCCTTTGACCGGATCGTTTTCCTCAAGCTGCGCCGCCACCTCTAGAGCCATCCGCGCGGTGGCGATAAATGCCCGCGTCGGCTGATCGATCTCCACCACCGCGCACTCGCGCATGTAGAGCTTGGTATGCGGATCGTTGCCCGCCCAACCGCCGAGTCCCGTCCAGCCGTGCAGCGCCAGTGTGTGCGTTTTGCCGTCGCGCCAGTGTTCCGGCAGCAAAATCTCG
>DATGQJ010000822.1:0-4325 GCA_035304265.1 Oceanobacillus sp. | reverse complement strand
TAACTCCGCCGTGTTTCCCGAATGGTTGAGCCGCTATCTTTACGATGAACCCATATTGACCGACGAAATGGTGGTCAGTCACGCCGAGCATATGATGAACACCGCGTCGGTTTACGATGACGCGGGACATATGGCGGGGATTAAGATCATTTGTGGGGAAAATGGGGAATTTCTACCGCCGGAATGGTTTCACGAAGCTGGATTGAACGTGCCCGGCGATTATCAGAACGGCGGTTATTGGCCCATGTATACTCACGTCATGCTGGCGCTGGCGTATTCGGTCACGCGCGATCCGCAGTATGTACGATTGGTCGAAGCGTTGGTACGCTATGAACTCGAACCGGACGGGCACACCAAAGAGGTTATCCGCCTCGCGCCGGGGCAGGTCGGCACATTTCAGGACGTGCGTGCCGACTACACGTGGAACGCCCTCATTCCCGTCGCGCTTAGATGGGCGGGTATCGTGTCCTGAGGCTCATTGTACTTTTTTCCTGCTTGTTTTCTCCATATAATTCCAGTACCCTGTAATAAAATTTGAAAGAAAGCACAGTCTATCGTTACCCCGTCCTGAATCTCCCCATTCCTGTTTCAACCAACTAAGCTGAACGTCTGCCTTGCTGTGCTGGCGGTGTCCGGTGATAAAAGGTATCAGGATGTCTCAATTGATTCAGTTCGCTCACATTGGATTGCCCAAATCGGCGTCTACATGGCTGCAAACAACCCTGTTTGCCGACCATCCCAATTTACAGGTGGTCACCAAGTGTGGCGCGTACAGTCCACAACCTTATGACGCGCTCAAGAATTTCCGCACGCAGCCCCCGGAAGATTTCGATGCTGCCTTCTGGCATGGACGTTTTGCCGATGAATTCTCGCGCTATCTTGATTGGAACAAAACCATCGGGATTTCGGACGAGGAATTCGCCAACGGAGGCATCATGCACAACGACCCCACCATGCTCTCGCGGATACGGCAGGTGTTCGGCGACATCAAAATCATTCTGGTCTTGCGTCACCCGATCCAGTATTTGCGCAGCGCCTACGGAGAATACATCTCGAAGGGGGGCAGACAATCGCCCGACCAGTTTTATAACCCCGAACGCGCCGCACGGCTGGCGAAACGCATCGACTTTCCGGCGCTGGTGCAGGATATTCGGCGGCTGTTCTCGGCAGACAATATCCTGATCCTGCCGTTCGAGATGATCGTGCAGGAAGGGGAACAGGCGTTTGCTGACGCGATTTGCGACTTCCTGAAAGTAACGCGGATGACGGTTTCAAAGGGGGAGCGCAATCGTGGTTTGACGACGGCTTCGCTGCCGTTCTTTCGCTACTGTAACACGTTCGACAAAGCCGTTGCGGAGAAATTGTTCAAAAATGAGCCTCGCCTGCGCACCCATTACGTCCTCGATAGATTCTTAGCGCGTGTGCCGCTCGATAAAAACGCCCCGCGTTTACCTTTGCCGCCGGTTGAATTGGTCGCCCGCCTGCCCGAAGTGGAGCGCATCCTGAAAACCGAACGCTACCAGTTCTGGCGCGGCGATTTGTCCAAATACAACTACGATCTTGGCGAATACGACTTCGCCGCGCGTCGGGAAAAAGCCGATGTTGGGGGGTGAATGTAGGGGCAGACCTACGTGCTACGCCACAGGTTAAAACCATATGGCTACCAGAGAAAAAAGTCCGCTAAAGAGACTGGTTTCGAGCGCGTTGAGTTTGGGTGGATTTGACGCTTTGCCTTCGGACGAACCTGATGCTGTTTAAGGAATTGATCCGGTGAATACGCCAAACGTCTTTAGCGGCGGCATTTGGCTAGCACGGAAAACCCTGCTAAAGCAGGCTCAACAGCCGACTTCAGTCGGGTTGATTTGGCTAGCCGAATGGCTTCCAGCATCCGGCGTTCAACCGCCCATTTCCATCAATTCAGTCGGCGGACACGACATTGTCGTGTCCCTACGATCTCCGTCTTTAATTAATTGGAAAACCGCATCAGGTGTGCTTCTACGGACGAGCGAACACTCGCTTGGGCGCACCTGTGTATGCGCCCGACATGCATTTGTTATCCCGCTACCTGCGCCCAGTAACCCATGTCCATGCCCGGTACTTCGGTGATGGCATAGACGGTTTCGCCGGGACCCTGAATATAGGTGGTATAAGAAGTGCGTCCGGCGGGCTGACGCGCGGAGTCGAAGCCGATTTCCTGCGCCATTGCCCAGCCAAGCCCGCTGCCTTCCGCGCCGCCAAGCGCCTGCCATATCAAGCCAAAGCCGCGTATGGGAGTGAGCAATCCCTGCGGCGCGACAGCGTCAGGATCGGGCATTCCTTCGACGAAGGTATCCTGAAACACGCGCACCCGCCCATCGCCATTGGTCATCACGTAAATCTGGCGAGTGTCCGAGAACCACAGCATCACGCCATGCTCGAATGGCTGCCATACAGCGGTGACGGTACGCGGCGGGTTTTCGGGGCACAATTGACCCCCGGCGTCACCAAGCCACTGCTGCGCACATGAAACGTTCAGCGTCAGATTTTCGGTGACCGCTTCGCCTTCACTGCCAACCACTTCCAGCCGAAACACGACCAGCCCTTGTCGCCAGAAATGGTCAATGGTGATAGAGCCAACCAACGGAACGGGTTGGGCAGTAGTCGGGCGATTGCAGGGAGTTTCGCCAATGCTTGGGCATAGATAGAGGTAAGCGTTTGCGCCTTCCGTCTCCCAACTCAGCGTCACATCCTGATCATTGAGCAGACTGGTCTCATTCGCCTCAAACTGGATGATCGCTGGCTCGGCTGCCTCTGCATTGGGCGTTGTCGGGATCGAACCGGCAGAAACCGCGAACGCATCCCCCGGCAGCCATATGGTTGCGCCAACGGGAAGGGTGTAGGAATCGTCCAGACAGTTCAACGCGGCAAGCTGAATCGGTGTTACTGTTGTGCTGCCGACTAATAAGTCCGCTAAAAGATAGTCACCTTCCCGCACCGTATACGGCGAAAAGTTGGGCAGGTTGGGCGCGGCACACGAAGCAAGCCGCGCATCGTCTGCGGAAGGCACGACGGTTGCCAGAGCGGGAGTTGCCTGAAAAGGAACGGCGGGCGTGATCACCTGCGGCGTCGCTGGCTCAGGAGTCGCGGACTGGGCAAACGCCGCACTTGCAATCAAAACGAACATCAAAAAGGACAGGCAAACTTTCATACGGTCTCCAGTATTTACAACGAGATTACAACGGCTATGGTAGTCGGGATCGGAGTTCGTGTAAAGGATGGAACGACTGGCTATACTTGCCATCCTCAATAGCACCGTTTTTTCCAGAAAGGTATTTCATTCATGCGCTTCAAGTTGTGTTTTACGTTTGTGCTGCTCGCTCTTTTTTCGATGAGTCTGGCGACGCAGGCTCAGGAGACGCCGCAGGGTGCATTCTATACAGGCGAATATCCGAATTTGCTCGCCGAGTGGGGCTTGAGCGAGGAGGAAATTCAGGAACGGATCGACGCCGTATGGGAAACGTATTTTTACGGGGACGAGGACACCGAGCGCCTGTATTATCCGGTTGGCGATGACATGGCGTACATCTACGGCGTTGCCGATGGGGATGTGCGCAGCGAAGGCATGTCCTACGGCATGATGATCGCCGTGCAGTTGGACAAGCAAGAGGAGTTTGATCGCATCTGGACGTGGGCGCGAACCTATATGTACCACGACGAAGGCGAACGCGCCGGATATTTCGCATGGCAGGCAAGACCCGACGGTACAATCATGGATCACAACTCCGCGCCCGATGGCGAAATCTGGATGGCGACGGCGCTGTTTTTCGCCTCTGGACGTTGGGGCAATGGCGAAGGCATTTACAACTACGAGGCAGAGGCGAACGCCATCTTACAGGCGATGTTGAGCAAAGACGCAGAAAACACCCGCATCACCAACATGTTCGACGCCGAAGAAAAGATGGTGGTGTTCGTTCCTGAAGTTGGAGTCATCAGCCAGTTCACCGATCCGTCGTATCACACGCCGCATTATTTCGAGTTATGGGCGCGGTGGGCGGAACAGGACAACGAGTTCTGGAGCGAAGCCGCGCAGGTGAGCCGCGACTTCTGGCATCTGACGGCGCATCCCGAAACCGGACTCATGCCCAACTACGCCGAGTTCACGGGTGAACCCCGTCCTTGGGGCGATTATGGCGAGTTCTTTTATGCCGATGCGTGGCGCTGCATCATGAACGTCGCCGTCGATTATGCGTGGTTCGCCGCCGATGAGTGGCAGGTGGAAGAAGTAGACCGCCAGTTAGCGTTTTTCTACGATCTGGGCATCAATAGCTATAACACCCGTTTCCGCA
>DATGQJ010000821.1:0-2160 GCA_035304265.1 Oceanobacillus sp. | reverse complement strand
ACATGATGCATACAGAGATCGTATGAATAGAGTGAGGTTTTTCGCAGCAGGGCGCTGTATATTTGCTGAATGGATGGATATAAGGAGCAAATCGTGTCGCTGATAGAACTGCGAACGCTTTATAACCAGACCAAAGTCGTTCCGGTGGAGTCGCTGATTCAGCGTCCGTCGGTGTATGGGGTGATCCGGCACAACGGAAAGCTGTTGGTGGCAGAGGGGGCATTTACCGGACGTTACGTGCTTCCGGGCGGCGGCATCGAGAAGGGCGAGGACGTGAAAGCGGCGTTGATTCGGGAAGTGCGCGAAGAAACCAGCATCGAGGTAGAAGTCGGGGAATTCCTGCACTTCATGACCGACTTGTTCTACTACGATCCGCTGGATTTAGCGATGCAAGGGTTCATGTTTTTCTACGCCTGCAAGCCGCTGACAACCGAACTGGTAACACCGGATTATCCGGCTATCGAAGGGTTGGTGAAGCCGCTGTGGGTGGACATCGACCAACTGAGCGCGGAGTCGTTTCAAGCACACGGGGAGATAATTATGGAACTGCTGCGGCGTGGTGAAACATGAACGAGATCATCGAACTTTACGGGAACGCCAGAGTGTATGACCGCATGTTCAGCCACGATGACGACATCCCGTTTTACGTGCAGCGAGTAGGAAGCGATTGTCTGGAAATCTGCTGCGGGACCGGGCGGCTTTTACTGGAACTGGCGGCGGCGGGGATAGAGGCGCATGGGCTGGATTATTCGGCAGCGATGCTGGACGAGGCGCGGAAGAAAGCCGACGCCAGAGGGCTGAAGGTGGAGTTGTATCAGGGCGATATGCGCGATTTCGATCTGGGGCGGACATTTTCGACGCTGCTGGTGGCGTTCAATTCCATCGGGCATCTGTACACCATCGAGGACATGCAGCGGCATCTGAACGCCGTGAAAAAGCACATGGGCGCAAGATCGAAGTATCTGATCGAGTATTTTGTGCCGCGCTTCGATTTGATACTGGAGAACCGCCGGACGTTGGTCACACATTATCTAGACCCGGATGACGGGCAAAAGGTGTTTGTGTGGCAGCAATCCCATTACGACAGCGCGACGCAGATCAAGCACAATCACTGGTATTACGAGAAAGGCGGCAAGGTGGAACGGGCGGAGGTGTTTCCAATTCGGATGTATTTTCCGCAAGAACTGGATGCCCTGCTGACGTTGAACGGGCTGCGGATTGTGGAGAAGCTGGGCGATTACGACGGGACGGCGTTCGGGGATGGTTCGCCAATGCAGATCATTACGTGTGAGTTGGCGTGAGTGGAACGTGGACATGGCGCAGGATTTCGTCCACGACGCGGGCAAGCGGCTGCGTTGCGTCGATGATGATGCCGCTGGGCAGGTCTTCTTTGGTGGCGTGTAAACGAAGGATGAGTTCGCGCTCGTCCTTGCGCTTGCCCCAATCATCCGGGCGGCTGTCGAGCCGTTGATTGAGGGTATCGACATCCACGTCGAGGATGAAGATTTTATCGAATACGTCGATGAACTCGTTGAGATTTCGAGAACCGCCGCAGAAGAATGTCACGTCGTCATCCTGATTTGCCGCCAGCCGCCTGACCTTCTCGACATCCCATAAGTTACTGGCATGTCTGGCTTCGGGGGATGCAAATGTGCTCAGTGGCTCGCCGGTGGTGGGGTCTGTGTGTTGGCGCAGGTCTCAATCACTATTGAGGGCGGCGTAACCGCGTCGGCGCAGTTCGTGGCAGACCGAGGTTTTGCCCGTGCCGGAGACTCCTTCGATCAGGTAGTTTCGCTTGCCCATTGGTGTTCTCTCGTCGGGTTTGGTGGTGATGAATATATATTGTAGCGCCGGAGGCTGGAAGTCGTCCGGCTAGCAAAATCAACCCGACTGAAGTCGGCTATTGTGAGCCTGCTTCAGCAGGGTTTTCAGTGCTAGCCAAACGCCTTTAGCGAAGCGGCGGCGTTTGGCGCATTCGCCGGATTAATTTATTAAAGAGCATTGTCTTGTCCGCCACCTGATTGACAGGAACGGACACGCAGCTGCGTGTCCCTACTGCCTTCACCCCTGTACCACCGCTAGAATTTCCTGTGCCTGTGCCAGTGTGGGGGCAGAGATGATCAAGCTACCGTTTTCATGCTCGACGATGCAAAGCGCCGT
>DATGQJ010000820.1:0-2428 GCA_035304265.1 Oceanobacillus sp. | reverse complement strand
ATCCCCACCACCTGCACGGACGCGCCGACATCAAGCTGGCTGATGACGCCGGAATTCGGATCGGGTTGGCTGTACATCGGGGAAGCGGTAAGGATCGGCACAATAGGCGAGTCACCGATATTCAAAGGGGCGTCATTTCGGATTTCTGCGTCGCCAATGACCAGCATGGTCACCACCTGACCGGGCAGCACCTCCGGCAGATTCGCCTGAATGTTCATTACAGCAATGCCCCACTCTTCCAGTTCCAGATCGAGCGGCGCGGTATGCAGGCTCTGGACATCGACTAGCTGAATTTGGTCAGCGGGAGCATCAAAGAATTCAACTCCGAGAGCGCGGGTAAGGACGGCATCGACTCGATAGTTGCCATAGCAAACGTTATTTCGCCCGATTTCGCCGCAATTCGCGCCAACCGTTTCGACAGCGTTGAGTACGAGATCAGGACAGGTTGCTTGTGCCACTACCGACGGTGCCGCTACAATGCACAACAGAATTGCTACAATCCACAGGATAGTCTTGTGCATGGCGACCTCCTCTCAAGCTTTATTCTACACAGATTGCAGAATGGCGCAGGTCAGGCGTCTCGATGAGTGAAAGCAGGTTTAACATGGATGGGCTGGCGGAAGCGCTCACGCCACGCCCTGTTCGCTATTTTGAGCGCATCGGCAGTACCAACGACGTTGGTCTGGATTGGCTGGTCGAAAACGCAGCAGAGGGCGCTGTCGTCATCGCCAACGAGCAGAGCAGCGGGCGCGGACGACTGGGACGACGCTGGTTCGCGCCGCCGGGAACCGCATTGATGCTCTCTTACCTGCTGCGTCCACCCCTACGCTGGCTGCCGCGTTGCGGTATGTTGGGCGCATTGGCGGTCTGCGAGACATTGGAGTCCTTCGGTGTCACTCAGATTGGGGTCAAATGGCCCAATGACGTACAGGTGAAACGGCTCAAGATATGCGGCGTGCTGCCTGAAGCCCGCTGGCATGGAAGCCGTTTGTGTGGCGTGGCGCTTGGCATCGGCATCAACGTGCGCGTCAATTTTGAGAACACACCCTTTGCCACCACCGCAACCAGCGTGGAAACGGCGCTCGGCAAGCCGGTTGATCGGGTGGAACTGCTTGGCGAACTGCTAAGGCGGCTGGATCACTGGCGGTCACGGCTGGATGACGATGCGCTTTATCAGGCATGGCGCTCACGGCTTAACATGCTCAACGAGCGCGTGTCGGTGCTCAACCGTGATACTGTGGTGGAGGGGGTGGCGGAAGATGTCGATACAGAGGGCGCTCTGCTGGTGCGCACCGGCGATGGTATAGTGCAGCGGGTGATGGCAGGCGACATTGCACTTCGTTAAGAACAACTTTCTTTACCGCAATCAACAAGAATCGGGCGCAATATTTGGCAATTTTCAACATGCTGGCAAGTGCGTTAATCTCTACACTTGATCAGACGCGAAAATCCACAACGCTACACAAGGAGTACGGTAGATGCGTAAAAACGCGCTCGTTTTGCTATCCGTTGTGTCTCTCCTGTTCGTCCTCAGTCTGCCGCTGACAGCACAGGAAGACGAGTTTGTATTCGGCATTGTGCTGGTTGGTCCCAGCGACGATCACGGTTGGAGTCAGGCGCACTACGAGGCTGGCTTATACGTCGAAGAGAACGTGCCGGGAACCCGTATGCTGCTGTTCGAGAGCCTGAATCCGGCAGATGCCCCCGAATCGACACTGCTCAGTGTCGTCACCGAAATGGTGAGCGACGGGGCACAGTTGATCCTCACCACGTCCGATGCTTTTGAAGAGGACACCAACGCAGTGGCTGAGGCATTCCCAGGTGTGGTCTTCGTCAACATAACGGGAAGCAACGTGCTTGCCGAAGAAGGCGCACCACCCAACGTTGGCAACTATAATGGGCAAATGGAATGGGCGAAGGAAATCGTCGGGTGTGCCGCTGCGCTGACGACGGAAACAGGCAAAATCGGCTATCTTGGACCGCTGATCAACCCGGAAACCCGCCGTCATGCCGCGTCGGTGTATCTGGGAGCGCGTTACTGCTACGAGAACTACGCAGGCGGCGATCCTGACGAACTGGAGTTTGTGGTCACGTGGATCGGCTTCTGGTTCAACATTCCGGGTGTGACGCTCAACCCCACCGAAGAGACCAACACGCTGTTCGATAACGGCGCGGACGTGGTCATCTCCGGCATCGACACCACCGAGGCTTTGCAGGTCGCATCCCAGCGTGCAGCTTCCGGCGAAGCGGTGTATGCCAGCCCATATGACTACGTTGGGGCTTGTGAGGAAGCGCCGGATGCGTGCATTGGCGTTCCCTATTACAACTGGGGTCCCTCTTACGTGGAACTAGTGGAAGCAGTACGCGACGGCACGTGGGAACAGGCATGGGTCTGGGAACCGCCTTACTGGGAAGACATGAATGACCC
>DATGQJ010000819.1:0-3655 GCA_035304265.1 Oceanobacillus sp. | reverse complement strand
TTGTCCTTTTTATTCCCGATGCTTGGGAAGCGGAATATGAAGAAGAGTTGGGCGGGTTTTTTATAAGAGGTGATACCGCAGGCGTGTTGGTCTTTGAGCCATCACAGGCGGCGGAAGTCTTCGATTTTAAGGAAAATGATCCCCTTATCGACATTTTGATTGAGACCTACCGGCAGTTCGCCGGAAGCCGCGTCCGTCGCACTGATGTTGAAGAGATTACGCTGGGCGCTTTTTCTGCCGTCCGTTACCGTTATACGGACGATGAATTTGAAGGCTTATTTTTCGTCGTCGATTTTGGCGAGCAACAGTTCGGTGTGCTGGACTTTTATACGCTTGAAGGAGAACTTGACGAGCAGATCGATCTGGGCATGGCAATTGCGGAAACCTTCTCGCGCACTGACGTGGTGATTGATCCCAAGACTGGACTTCCAGTTGGTACAACGTCGGGCACGACGACGGTTGGTGCTTCCGTCGGATCAAGCAGCACTGCTGGCGGATCAAGTGGCACTTCTGGATCATGCACCGTTAGCACCGATTCGGCGAATACGGTGCAATTGCATGTGGGTCCGGGACTGAATCGCGCAGTTGTCGCATTTTTGCCCGCCAACACCGACTTTGAAGTGACCGGCAGTTTCACGACAGATGATGGCAGTGAGTGGTTCCAACTGGATAAGAGCGAAGCTGCTCCCAATTCGGCGGCTTCGGAAGTGTGGGTGGCGCGGGAAAATGTGGATGAAAGCGGTGACTGCGATTCGGTGGCGGATGCCTCTGCGCCGCCGATTGTTCCCATCATCAGCAATCCGCCACCACAGCCCACCGCCGCACCGGGCGCAACCGCTGCTCCTGTAGAAACAGGACTTATTCGCGCCGAAGGTGACTGGACACTCACGCTCGATGGAACCACGCTGGCATCTTGTCAGGGGACGCAGACCATCCGCATCAACACCGCCGAAATATTCCCGGATGAGCCGCTCAGTCAAATCTTTCGTGTTCGAGTGGGTGGTGGCGGCGCGTCGATTACGTTTGGTGGCGATACATTCACCCTGACTTCTCCCGGAAACTACTATGGTACCTTCACCTTCGAGGACGGCTCCAATGCACAGGTGCGGCTACAGGTCGTATCGCCGACATTTATGACGGGAAGCATCGTGGCGAATGACACTGTCGATGGGATTGCGTGCAGCGCCACCCTTCCGCTCACGATGCGGCACAACTAAACTCATCAAGTGTGCGTAAAACTGGGGACATAGCGGGCAGCTATGTCCCCAATGGCGCAACGGCGTTTTCGCAAGTACAATTTTCCCCATGCGAAAATATACTATTCCTCTAACGCTTTTTTGTGCGCTGTGTTTGCTTCTGGCATGTAATCTGGCGCAGCAGGTTCCCGCGTCTTCGGTGCTGCAACCGACGGCTACGCCGGGTGGTGCGCGTTTTACTCCGAGATCACTTCCGCCATCGATCACGCCGCTGTTTGGCGCTCCGGTGGCAACAACCGCTCCCGGACAGACCCCGGTCACCGGGCAGTCTGCGTCTACGCCTGTTGTGGTTGCCGGTACTCCGGTGAGAACGCCGGGAACCGTAACTGTCACCATTCCGACGGGGCAGATCAGCGACTTTGTCAGTTACGTGTTCAACAACATCGCCGTGCCAGTTTTGAATCTTGCGGTTGGCATGATCGCGAGTTCCGCGACTTATCTCTGGCAGCAGGCGGGCATGTTAGGCGGTTGGATCGGTCAGGTGGGCTGCTGCATTGTGCCAGCACTCGGCGCATTGTTCTATGTTTTTGGCGGCAGGCGGCGTTTCCGTCGCAGACGATAGTCATGTAAGCGCAGCGAATCCGTAGGTTTTCATCTCCTCGAAGTCTGTTAGAATGACATTTCACATAACAGTGGAGGAGGGTTTAATGCTTCGACGGATTTGTTTACTGTGCTTGCTCGTTGCGCTCGTGGCGATACCGGCAGCCGCACAGGATGACTGGTTCGTGATGCTGTTCAATGCCATGACTAGAGAGTTTGTGCGCGTCAACGCCGATGGCTCTCAGGAAACCTACACGCTCGACTTGCCCGAAAATCAGTACATAGGCGCTCGTGACATCGCTTTCAGCCCTGATGGAAGCCGTATTGCATTCTGTGTGGTGGAGTACGGCGAGAATAATCAAAACGTCACCACGCTGCACGTGCGCGAACTGGCATCGGGTACAAGCATCGTTGCTCATGATTTGGGTTCGTCGATTGGCTGTCGCGTGACTGCCAGCGAGGACTTCAGCCAGCTCGCAGTGGCTTTAATCCGCTACTATTCCGGCGATCCGTCGGTGGATACAAGTCTTCTCAGTTGGGAACTGTTGGTCATGGATTCAACCACCGGACAGATGCTATATGCCCTGAATTCTGATACGCCTCTGGCGGCAGCGATTAGCTACACCTATGGCGAAACCTTCCTGCCCTATGTGCTTCGCTTCAGCGAGGGTGAGGTCATCTTCGGTGAAGTGCCGTATGGTACGGAATTTCCGCCTGATTTTCCGATCTATCTGTGGCAGCTTGATGCAGATACGCTGGAACGAACCGAAGGCTGGGGCTACCCATTCCCTGATTTCCTTGAATCGACGGGTGAGCTTGCAGTGCTTGGGCAAGACCCCTCGCTGCCTGCTGGCGAACCGATGGGTCCCGTACCGATCAACAATATTGTGACCGTGACCGATGCTAGCGGCGCGTCGCAGGTGGTCTATCACAACCCGGATGACGTGTTAGTCACGGTGGAATTCATCGATAGTGGCGAACGCCTGATGCTGCAACTGGTCGAATCCTTCGATCCGAATAACCCCGACGAATTTCCCGGTACCTACTGGCTCGCGTTGGATCGGCAGGGGAATGTCGAGGAACTCTTCTCGACGGATGGATTTGCCTTCCTGACGGCTGCACCGGATGGCTTTCTCGTCTTCTCTACCGAGAGTAATACGCTGCCCGCAACCTATACACTCGACTATCACGGAGAGGGTGGCGTGAATACTCTGCTCAGCCTTGAATCGGAGAATTACGGCTCATGGGAGATTGCCTACGTTTCTCCCGCTTCACCTGCTGAGGATTTGCCCCCGTTTACCCCGATTACGCCCTGATCATTTCGGGGCAGGCGTGGTTTTCAATCACGTCTGCCCGATTTTCACTGTCCGTTAACTCGATCTTTGAACACGTCGATCTGCGCTCCGTGTTCGCGTTTATGCCCATAAAAGCTGTAGACAATGTAGTCGTCCAGTGAATACTCTGCGCCATACCACGGCAAAGTCCCGACTTCGCGGAACTTTTCTGGTGAAATCTGCGCGGCAAGCTCCATGTTTTTCGCATGTCCCGCCTGATATTCCTGCAAAACCGCTTCGGCGCTTTTGCCCTTTCGCGCATTCACTTCGTCATCGCCGAAATGAGCGGGGTCTTGCATCATTGCTTGCAGCGTTGGCATTTCCGTGCTGCCCAGAAAGCCGGACAAAACGTCGTTCAACATCAGTTCGTAAGATGCGAGATGCGCCACAATGTCTTTGACTGACCAGACCCCACAGACGCCCCCCGTTTCCCACGTCTCCATTGGGAGACCATTCAGCGTATTCTGCAAAAAACTGTCGCCGTATTTCAGAATGTCCTGTGCATTCATGGATGCCTTCTCCTGA
>DATGQJ010000818.1:0-3051 GCA_035304265.1 Oceanobacillus sp. | reverse complement strand
CTGCCGATTTTGCAACGCCTTCATGCCAACAATTCCGGTGGGCGGCGCATTCGTGTACTGGTGCTGACGCCAACTCGTGAACTCGCTGCCCAGATTGGCGACAGCTTTTCAACCTACGGGCGTAATCTGCCATTCAAACACGCGGTCATCTTTGGCGGCGTCGGGCAGTCACCACAGGAAGCGGCGCTGCGACGCGGTGTCGATATTCTCATCGCCACGCCCGGACGCCTGCTCGACCTGATGCAGCAGGGTATTGTCCGCCTGAACACGATTGAAATTTTCGTACTGGATGAAGCGGATCGAATGCTCGACATGGGCTTCATCCACGACGTACGCAAGGTGATCGCCGCGCTGCCTAAACAGCGCCAAACTCTGTTGTTCTCCGCAACCATGCCGCTGGAAATCCAGCAGCTTGCCGACAGCATTCTCGTCAATCCGGTTCACGTCGAAGTGACACCGCAGGCAACCACCGTCGAAAAGATCGACCAGCACCTGTTTTTCGTCGAGCATAAAGACAAGCGTCACCTGCTGGAACATCTGCTGCGTGACAAGTCAACGCAGCGTGTGTTGGTCTTCACCCGTACCAAGCACGGCGCGAACAAAGTGGTCAAGCAGCTTGGCAACGCGGGCATTGGGGCAGATGCGATTCACGGCAACAAAAGCCAGACCGCCCGCGAACGAGCGCTCGAAAACTTCCGCAATGGCAAGGTGCGCATTCTGGTCGCCACCGATATTGCCGCACGTGGCTTGGACGTTGAGGGTATCACCCACGTCATCAACTACGATCTGCCCAACATCCCGGAGAGCTACGTTCACCGTATCGGACGAACGGCGCGGGCAGGCGCATCGGGGATCGCCTATTCCTTCTGCGCTGAGGACGAACGTCCTTACCTGCGCGACATCGAAAAGACGATCCGCATGACCGTTCCGGTGGTGAAGGATCATCCGTATTTCTCGCCGCTTGGACTGCCAACGTCGGGACGACAGCAACACGCACCGAGACAGTCCGTGCCAAGACAGCAAAATCCCACACGCAACGGGCAGCCATCGAATAATGCGCCCGCCCGCCGTCGCCGAAGACGCCGCAGCCAATCCGGTGCTGGCAATCGCGTGGATTATCCAGCGTAATTTGCCTTGTCTGGCGTGGAGTGTGGCGGTATAACCAGATAGAACACAGGAAGGACACAACGATGTTGTGTCCGTTTTGATCTGTTAAGGAACGGTAAATGAATGATATGCCGCGTATCACCGCTTTGTACACCTATCCGGTCAAGTCATGCGCTGGAATTGCCCACGCGCAGATCGCGCTCACACCGACGGGACCTGAATATGATCGTCGCTGGATGATCGGGTACGACGAAGGCGGCAAGGCACTCTCGCAAATCACTCAGCGCGACCTGCCGCAATTGGCGTTGGTGCAGCCCACCATCAGCGGCGACTCGCTGATTTTGTCCGCGCCGGGAAAAAGCGATCTGTGCGTTCCCCTGCAAGATCGCGCCCTGAAGATGACGCGCATCACCGTCTGGTCGGATACCGTCAAAGCGCACGACGAAGGAGATGAGGCGGCGGAGTGGTTCAGCGATTATCTGAACGTGGATGTGCGGCTGATGCGAATGCCTGACGATTTCGTGCGACGAGTGGACACGCGCTATTCGCCGGAATTCGCACAGGTCGGGTTTGCAGATGCTTACCCCTTGCTGCTGATCTCCGAAGCCTCGCTCGAAGACCTGAACGAGAAGCTCGTGGCGAGAGGCAAATCCCCACTCCCCATGAATCGCTTTCGACCCAACGTGGTCGTGGCGGGCTGTGAGCCATTCGCCGAAGATACATGGCGGCGTTTTTCGATTGATGGCATCCAGTTTGAAGGGGTGAAACTCTGTGCCCGCTGCGTTACTACTACTGTGGATCAAAGTCGCGGTGAAGTGGTCGATAAAGACGAACCGTTGGCGACGCTGGCAACCTATCGACGCAGGGCGGGCGGTAAAGTCATGTTCGGGCAAAACGTGGTGCATCGAGGGTTAGGGACGCTCAAAGTGGGCGCTACCCTAGAAGTCATCCCAGAAACAGCGGAATCATAAGGCGCTCAGGCTGGATCGCTGCCTTCACGCCGTTTACGCCGATTTTTCGCCAGACATGCCTGTCCTGCGATTTCCAGCTTGCGCATATATTCTTCCACTTGCTCGCGGGGAAGCGTCCGCCAATCGACGCCGAGTTTGCTTCCCAGCAGGCGGGCGGCACGCTGGTACTCGCGTTCTCTATCTATCATTCATTCTCCACCCTTCAATGGCACGATAAGCCGCTTCATCCGTCTCCACAAATCGCAACTGACGCTCACCAGCATCATACACACCATCCACCGCGCCGAGTTTGCGCTGAGTTTCCGCGTCTACGCCGAGGATCACCGCGCGTCCGGTGCTGTTGGCATGGATTTTTGTGCCGAGGCTGCGCAAATGCCCAATCGCCCCGGCAGGCAGTTTGTTCCCACCGCGTAAATCTACGATCACATCCACCGGATGGCTGACCTGATCGAACCACAGCGTCGAACGCCGCATATTTTTGTGGAACTCATTCCAGTTCCACGCGCCGGATGCGACGTAGCGCATAATCGTTTTATCGTCATTGTCCCAACGAAAATCGAACGGCATTCGCTACTCCATCCCACGCCGTATGCTGATGCGTACCGCATCGGGGATCGGCGTCTCGGATACAAAAATGATGTATCCGCCGCCACCCGCACCGGAAAGTTTCCAACCGAGCGCCACATCCCGATATTGATCAATCAAGCTGCAAATCTCGTTACTGACCATGTTTGGAAACAACGCCACCTGCGCCTCGAATGCCCGCCGCACCTGCAAGCCAAAAGCGGGTAAATCATGCGCGAGAATAGCATCCCAGCAGGCATTCGCCGCATCTGCCAGCGCCTTTGCATTCTCCACTGTGAGATTCTGCTCGGCGAGCGGGTCGTAACCTGTCTCACGCGGACCCAGCGGCACGAGATACAGCGCCTTTTCGATGAATTGCAGCGTCATTTCGTCGCGCACGTGATCGATT
>DATGQJ010000817.1:0-6436 GCA_035304265.1 Oceanobacillus sp. | reverse complement strand
ACTGATAATTTGAGTCGGCGTGTAGAATGGCGTATCGGTTGGCGATGGCGTTGCCGTCGGCGTCACCGGAGTCTGTGAGGCAGCGGCAAGCGCCGTCGTCACCTCAAGGATGATCGCACGTGCGGTTGGGTCATCCGTGCTTTCGGCTGTCGTTGAAGATGCGCTCGGTGAATCCGGCGGACGCGCCGCGATCACCGCCGCCAGCGCCAGCACCAGCACCCCGCCGATCAAGCCCACGATGGCAACAGGCGAGAAACGCCGCCCGTCACTTCGATCCGGGTGCGCTTCAAATTCATCATCATATGCGCCAATCGCTTCAGGGATGGTCTCATCGGTGACGCGAGGCACCGGCTCGTCAGTGGGCGGGGCAGGGAACTCCGGGGATTGCTCGGTCAGATTATGCCAGTGGCGGTAAAGCGGATACGCCGGATGGCGATCTATGAACATCGCGCGGAACAATTCGCTAAAGCGTACCAGTTTCGCGCTCCGGCGCTGGCTGCGATCCGTATAGAGTTCAACAAATGCCTGATAGGTATCGCGCCACTGACGCGGCGTGGCGGCATAAGACTCACCCAACATGCGGGTGGTCACATCGACGAGAAGCTGATGTCCAGTGCCGAGCGCCTCTTCCGGTTGGTCGGGACGACTTTCAATGATTTGCGTCATCCGCCGTGAAGTCGCGTGGAGTTCGGCGGCGCTCTGAATCAATTCCATCAGCCACGCGCGATACGATGTCAGCGTGATTTGCGCGGAGGATTCGACCTCATCCACTGCTCGAAGCGCGTTTTCCAGCTTGATTCCAGCGGCACGGAAGTCGCCATCCGACCAGTCTCGAACGCTCGCTTCCAGTTCGCGCAGGCTGTGAATGCCTGCTGCCAGCACCCGCGCCTGCGAATTGGCTTCGAGGGCGCGTCGGGTCGCTTCCAGCGTCGGTAGGGCGGCTTTGTTGTTGATCTTGTTGAGTGCGGTAGAGGCGAGCATCAGATCGCGTCGTCGCACAATATATTCTTCCAGCGCATGAATCATGGGATGCCGCGTGGCGCTTTCTCCAAGCGTCCGCAGCGCTGCATCCTGCCAGAATTCGGCGTCATCAAGCGTGTCGTCGTGCGCGTCCAACGCGCCCAGCAAGACGTAGTTGACGAACAGGATACGGACGGAGGCGGTGCTGCTGCGCCCGAAAACCTCGACCAAGCCCTTGCCCATCGCCCGAAGATAAGTCTCTTTGCTGGGCATTTGTGCGTTGAAGTTGTCACGCGCCCCGATTTCCTCAGCGGTATAGAGCAGTTCAACGTTGGTGAGCGTCGCCTTGGTGCGCTCCACATCACTGACTCCGCCGCGTTCGACCCACTCACGGGAGATTTGCGCCAGATCGCGCAGGCGTTGGGCGGCGAATCGCTCCGAATCGCTGCGTGCCGCCTCGTATGCCTGAATCCCAAGCCGTTCGGCGTCACTCAACCGCCCGCGATCAAAATGCTCCCAGCCATCAGCGAGGGCGCGTCCAAGTGCGCCGTAGAGGGCATGGCGTTCCACGTACTGCGCGTTGGTGATAACCGTGCGAAGCTGGTTGAGCCAACCTGCCAGCGTCGGGCTGACGGTTCCGACGGCTTCGGTTGCCTTCGCCATCGCGGTTATCGCGCCTATCCGGTTGCCCTGTACTGTCGCTTCGGCAAACGATGCCCATGCCTCTGACGCGATTTTCAAGCCGTTGACCATGCCGACCAACATCTCGTCAAACAGGCGCTCGGTAAACGGCTCAAGGTCGAACTGCGACGTTTTCAACCAGCTTTCCAGATCGGAGCCGTCGGCGGTTGGGATGTAGGTCTGGTACGAGCCAAGCAGTTCATACAAATTGGTGAGCAGCCGTTCCAGACTATCCCACGCAGGAGTCGCAGGCGCGATCAGACGGCAGCTATCCAACGCGCCCATCGCATCACGTGGGCTGGTGGTCGCCTGCTTGCCGATGACGTGCATATTGTCTGCCAGCGCCATTGCCGCGTTCAACGCCCGTTCCAATGCCGAAAGCGGCAGGGCGTGATTGGGCAACTGCTGCTGCCCCTGCACCGATTCGACCAGCGTACTGAGCGCGGTCAGTTGGTCTACGACGAGTCGATAGCCATCGCGCAGTTTGATCAGGCTGACTGCACCGGAGTCGCCCAGTTCATCGAGATGATGGTCGATCTCTGCCAGCAGGCGGCGCGGCTCGCCAACTTCGATGCCTTCGGTTTCGAGTTGTGCCAGTGCCAGATCGAGGCGATACAGATTCGGGCGCAGCAGCAGCACTTCGGGAACGTGCGCGGACACGCGCTCTGCCAGTAGCCATTGAAGCGCTCGCATTCGCTCCTTGCCAACACCCTGTGTCAGCAGAACGTTGGCGGCTGAACTTGCATCCCCCGCAAAAATAAAGCCTATTGCTTCGCGGACGGCGGGGGGCGTCGGGTGCGTCTCGTTCTCTAAGAGCAGGGTCGCCCAATCCAACAGCAGCGAGATCAAGATAGCGGTTTCGCCGCGTGCGCGGGGACCGAGTTCGTTCAACACGGCAATGGCACGCTGCCAGTGGGCGCTTTCCAGATAAATTCGCGCCGCGTCCAGATCCGCCGCCACTTCGAGATCGCTCAGGCGGGCAAGGATTTCCTGATGGGTTTGCCGCGACGCAGGATAACCGGGGTCCATTGCCAGCGCAGGCTCCAGCGTTCGCTGGAGCGCGTTCAATTCGTCTTTGCTCAGGTCATGGCGCAGGCGGCTGTTCACGCGCCCAAGAATGGTATTGCGTTCGCGCTCAAGTGGCTGCCGATAATCACTCAGGTCTTTGCGGAGTTCTTCTATCGTGCGGTAGCGCAGCCGTAGATTCGGGTGCGCCGCGCGGCTGATGATCGCCTGCAAGCGCGAATGCAACCGTTCCGCATCTTCGCCAAAATTGAGCCGGAACTCGTCGCCAGCATCACGCGGCACGTCCATGCGGCTGCCACCCGTGAGGACGAAGTAGAGCAACTCGCCCACTTGATATATATCGCTCTGGCGGCTGATGCCTTGCGCCGTCACTTCGTCGCCTTCGAGGAAAACGGCGTTGCCCCAGTCGATCACTTTCAGACTGTAAGTATCACGATTCCAGAAAAGGTGTTTTGCGTCCACATCGTTGTACACGATGTCGTGGTGATGCGCATTGGTCAGCAAATCGAGCAGCGTATCAACGATGACCAGCAGTTCCAGTTCAGGCATACGTTCGCCACGTGCTGCCAGTTCAAGCACCATATCGGCGACGATTTGCCCTTCGGCACGTTCCAGCACGATGTACTGGTGCGAGATACCACCGACGAAAAACTGCCCCGTTCCAAGCAGGGCGGTCAACGCCGAATGCCCCGCGAGTCGGGAAAGCGCCTTGCGTTCGTTGAGAATGCTGACTTCCTGACCGGATCGGATAGGCGGCGCGTCATTGGGCGCTGGGCGTTTGACCACCACGGGGCGGTCATTATCCTGCGTATCGACTGCACGTAATGTCTCGCCGGAGCGCCCGCGTGGGTAGATGTAATCATAGCGATAGCGATTGTCGAATAGGCTGTCAGCCATGCTGTTGTCGTCTCCTCATCGCCCTTATTGTACGCACCCACGCGCTGCACGCAAAGTTGACGATCCATTCTGAAGCGCGTAAGATGGATTCAGATGGCAGGGTGAGGGTAGGTGAGATGGTCAGTCGGCAAAATCTCGAATTCCGCTATCTGGATACCGAGGAAGACCGAAAAGAACTTCTTGATGATATTCGGCGCGTTCGGCGCGACGTTTTGGAAATGGCAGCTTCTATCCCCGCAGATCAACACTTTGAACCCCGCTATCACGGTTGGTCACTCGCCGCAATGCTCATGCACTTGCATACCATAGATCGGCTCGCCATGTGGCAAATCAAGCTGGCGCTGATCAATATCGCTCCGGCGATCCCCATTGAGATGGTCAACAGCCTGAATGACACCTGCGCACGTATTTTCCATCGTCGCCTTGTCTCGACCACCATTCGGGGAATCCAGAAGCATGAAGCAGAGATCAAGGAATTAGTGACCCGACTGCCGCTAGATCGCTTCAGCAAACAGCTTTTTTATCCGCCGCTGGGCATTTACCTCACCATCGAGCGCGGCATTCAGGCATACTACCTGTTCCACTGGCATGAGCATCTCGTCACCATGCAAAAGGCGGAAGGGCTTTATTACGAACCACCCGATACGACAGAAATATAGAACACCAACCATTTTCAAACATTTTCCTGTTCATTGACTGTTTATCAGATGCACTTTCTACACACCTATGCGCGTAATCCTTCAACGAGTACAACGAGGCAGCGTGACCGTCGATGGACAGGTCACAGGCACAGTCGGAACCGGATTCGTGGCGCTCGTCGGCGTCACACATGGCGATACCAAAGCCGAAGCGGAACTCCTCGCCAGAAAGACTGCACATTTGCGCGTCTTTGAGGACGAGCAGGGCAAGATGAATCTGTCAGCGCTGGAAATCGGCGGCGGGGTGTTGGTGGTATCGCAGTTCACGCTCTACGCCGATGCACGCAAAGGGCGGCGACCCAGTTTCATTGATGCCGCGCCACCGGAAATCGCTTCTCCGTTGGTGGATTATTATGCGGAACGCTTGCGAGCAGAAGGAATCACTCGTGTCGAAAACGGCGTTTTCGGTGCAATGATGCTGGTCGAGATTCACAACGATGGTCCGGTGACGATCATCCTTGACTCAAATGAACTGAAGTAGGGCTTACATATACGACTCTTGCACAAATCTACTTCACATCTAACGAAAAACAGGTATGATAACCCTACTTCAACTCCCATTTCCCACACCTGAGGGTGCTTTTCAATTACAGAGGAAACATGTTTGAACAGACGATTGCGGAACTGACGCACGTCAATCCTGAGGTGCGTTACGAGGCTGCGCGGAAACTTGGCGAAGCACAGGATGAACGCGCTGTAACGCCATTGATCAACACGCTGCCTGACGATAATTCAAAGGTGCAGTATGCGGCGTTCTCGGCGCTGATCAAAATCGGCGCTTCTGAAGCGGCAGTCCCGATGATCGATGCGTTGGTTTCCGCGCCAAACAGCCGCGTATGGGATTTGCTCAAGCTGAATGTCGGAATGCGCCTGCGCAATGGATTGCTCGACATGATCCCGCGCGGCGATTTGCAGCTTGCCGACCAGTTGACCGAAGCCGCCGAAAATGAGGCGTTCGACGAGCAGCAGCGAGCATTTATGATCCGTCTGCTCGGACGAACTGCTGATAGCCGTCAGGTCGAGAAGTTGATCGACATGCTGATCGGGGATACCGATTGGATGCAAGGGGCAGCAGCCGAGGCGCTTGGCTGGATTGGTGATGCCCGCGCGGTTTCTCCGCTGTTGCTGTTCTTGAGTGAAGGCGAACCCAGTGATGCGCTGCGTGAACTTGCCGCCGAAGCATTGGGTCGCATTGGCGATACCCGCGCCGTCGAGCCGCTGATCGCCGCGCTGGAAGACACCAACGAGTGGGTGCGCCGTGCCGCCGCCGAAGCGCTTGGAAATCTTGGCGATAGAAGCGCCATCGAGCCGCTTGCTCGTGCCCTGCAAGACGAAGTGGTGATGGTGCAGGATGCTGCCTTTGACGCCTTGAAGAAGCTCAGTTACGGCAGCTATACCGCAGAATTCTAACGAGGCAAGCGCCCGTGTATAATGCACGGGCGTTTTTGATTCTGGATGCCGTACTTTGAAAATACTTCGTCTCTGCTTTCTGATCCTATTCTTGCTCACGGCTTGCGCGTCGCAGCCTGCACAAACCTTTCGCGCGACACCGGTTGCGCAGGGCGCGACAGCGCCGATTTACACGCATACGCCGACCTTTACCCCGTCGTCAACGCCGACGTGGACGCCAACGGTAACGAATACCCCAAGCCTTACACCGTCCCAGACGTTGACGCCTTCGCCATCACCGACTCAGCGGTTGCTCACACTCACACCGCCATCATCCGAAGATGCTCCACCTGCGTATGAGAGTGAGCCGCCTGTGTTTTCCCCGACGGATGGCTGGACGTGCGGCGACTTTCCTTGTGAGGACGATATAGCAGGCTTCTTGCGCCGCATCCAAGTGCCGCAGGGCTACCGGGTCGAGCTATACGGGCGTTTTCCCGGTCAGGTGATGCAGATGACGATGGGACCTGATCAGCGCCTTTATGCAACCGTGCTTGAAAACGGGACGCGCAATGGAGCGGTTTATGCAATGGCGGCGGGTGATGAGCCGGTTCGCTACAGTGGCGATTTCGTCTCTCCGGTAGGGCTTACTTTCCAGCCGGGGACGGACGTGCTTTACGTGAGTGCGCGGGTCACGTTGGAGCAGGGTGGTGGTCTGTGGCGCGTTCCTTCCGGCGGCGGGACGCCTGAGCCGATCATCACCGATTTGCCCTGCTGCTTCATGACCA
>DATGQJ010000816.1:0-2479 GCA_035304265.1 Oceanobacillus sp. | reverse complement strand
ACATATTTACCCTGAATTCTAATGTGATTCGGGAAACCTTTATCCAAATCATGGGACTTGATTACCCATCTTGTGTAGAGAATGCAAGGCAGTCTTTACTACTGGGTATGGATCATCTATATCAGGCACTAAATACCGTTTATACGGACTCTTACTCGGCAGCGGAACACATTATCGGTTATGAAAGTGAATTTCAGAGGTATCTTGATGAGTTACAACGTGTTACACCAACACAAAGGAGTTCTACCTAGGTTTAGCCTATTACCAAGAGAGTCAAGAGTGCTTCTCTTTGACGAGCAATTTTTCTGCTATTTTCGCCATCAACCATAGATTGTACGAGGTTGAGTCATGAGTGTGCCACCTGCCACAATTGATGTGCCGCTGCGGACCCTTCAGGATGGGGTTATCCGCATCGGCATTACGCGGGTGACGCTGACGACGATTGTGGTTCGTCATAATGCGGGCGATACAGCAGAACAAATCCACAGCGGCTTTCCCACCATCCCACTGGTGGATATTTACGCGATCATCACCTGCTATTTGCGTCACCGTGATGAGGTGGACGCCTGTTTGCGCGAACAGGAAGCCGAAGCTGAGCGCATTCAGCGAGAGCATGAAGCCGCAAATCCCCCAACCTTGACCCGCGAAGTGTTGTTAGCGCGTCTGGAAAACATGCGCTAACAAAGCGACATTTCCCCTATACGCCCTAAATTTTTCCTTACAATTCTTTGATTTCTCCCTTGAGCCGTAATTTCGCATGAAAGTTACAACTTGCATTTTTGGAGAATTGTGATATATTCATTACAGGTTTAATAAATCATCGGAGGTATCGCAATGGATCCTGTCAATATTCTCGTTTGGATTATCGTTGGTGCGATTGCAGGTTGGCTTGCAAGTATCGTGATGCGGACAAATCGCTCCCAGGGGCTGTTGGAAGATATTATCGTCGGCATCGTCGGCGGTATTCTCGGCGGCTTTCTCCTCAACGCTCTCGGTGTCGGCGGTGCGGTCACGGGTCTGAATGTGACCAGTATTATCGTCGCTTTTATTGGCGCAGTGATCTTGCTGTTCCTGCTCCGTGCTGTGCGTCGCGCCAGTTAGCAAAGGCGTACCTCAACAAAAGACCTCCACACATGGAGGTCTTTTGTTTTACCCTATTCTCTTCCAACCCGCACCAGAGTTCAGAAGCGGTTACGCGATTAAGCCTAAGCCGTGAACCAACGCATACAGGGTAAGTCCGGTGACGAAGCCAATCGATATACCGATCCAGCGTGGACGATCTTCGGGCGAATTTGAAGTCGTGCCATAGAGGAAGCGGTAGATGTCTTCTTTCTTCATTGGGTGATGCTCCACGTGCTCACTTTCAACCTTAAGCTATATTACGACACTTATAGAATGCCAAACATAAGGTTTTTACACAGGATTGATCAGGCAAAATGAACAAATAAGCACATTTGCTCCCTGATGGTAGGGGGCGAGAGGCGCGTCTCGTCCCCTACGCAATTGACCGTTATACCGCCAGATTGAACAACACGCCAGCCACTTCGTTGTCGAAGCCTGCCAGCGCCAGACGAACCGTCGCTGTCAACTGGTAGCTGTCGTAGTACGGGATATAGTCCACGCTCACGGCGATGCGGCGGCGATAGCCCACCACCCAACCCGGACGGTACACGCACAGCGCCGTCCCGCGATCATTGGGTCCTGCTCCAACTTTTCCATCGGCTTCCGTGAGAGGCATCTCAGCGCTGACCATCACCGGCGCACCATCGACAAAGCCGATCTGTCCGGTGATGGCTGTCGCCTGTGCGCCGGCTTTGTCCATGGTAAGAAATTCAGGCATGGATAAAAACTTGGCGTATGTCCCCGTATCCACAATCCATGCCAGATCGCCGGGGCGGGCGGCATAGCGGCTGTCCATCTTGAAGCGCGTCTGCCGCAGCAGCGTCAGCGACGGGGCGACGTTGTTGGCGTCCACACGGTTGCTGGTATTGGTCACCAGCGGCAGCTTGCGCAGCCCGTCGAACGCCATGAAGCGATCCGTCGCGTTGGGCGCGGCGTTGTCTTTGTTGATGTTCCCGGTTGCGGTTGCCGTCGTGTCGCCGTTCAGCAGCACGTAGTCGATGCTGTCGGCAATCGCCCTGACCGCCTGCTCTCGGTACAGATTGAGCACGGGCACTATCGCGTCTTCGACCAGTTCAAGGCTGAAGCCGACGCGCAGCGCCAGCTTTTTCGCCACCAACTGCACCTTCCCCGACCCGATCTTGCTGTCGGGGATCGGGTTGCCACTGCCAAGCGTCAGGTGTGCTTCGTCCGCCGTCTCCGGCACGAAATAGACAGTGGGATCGGCTCCCTCAATTGGAAGCTCGAACGGATTGCTCGGCATTTCGACGGCTTGGAACAGCGGCAGAATCACATTTTCCAGCCGCGCCTTCTGCCAGATTTGCGCAGACCACAGGTCGGGAACCCACTCATCGCCAAA
>DATGQJ010000815.1:0-2462 GCA_035304265.1 Oceanobacillus sp. | reverse complement strand
TTTGCTCCGCTTCCATGATGGCGGTGATGTCGCGGAAGACGAGCACATAACCAAGCAGTTCACCCGACGGCAAGCCTACAGGCGTGGCAAGCACGTTGTAGTAGTTCTGAAAAAATCGAATCGTGCGTGCTGTGCTGATGCTATCAAGCGACTGGCGAAATTGATTGAACTCTTGCAGGAGATTTCTATCTGCGCTGATGCTTTCAATGAGATTGTGCGCTGCCGGGTTTTGCAGAATCGTCCTGCCGTTTACATCCTGCACGATCACCACGTCACCGATGCTTGCGAGGACGGCATCACGCTGTACGGTTTCGGCAAGCTGCTGAAAATACAACGCGCTGATTTCGGCGTTTCGCTGCACAAGCTGATCGGTCATATGGTCGAACGAGGTGGCGAGTTCCCCAAGCTCGTCAGGGGTGCGAATGCCGACACGCCGCGTCAAGTCGCCGTTGCGGATGGCGCGGGTGGTACTCACCAGCCATGTAACGGGATTGGTGATCGTTCGCGCTGTCAGCAACCCCAGCACGGCGACGATGGCAAACAGCGCGGCGAACAAAATGCCAAACAGGTCACGGCTGGTTCCACTGCGCTCGACAATGAAGTTGCTCGGCAGCCCGACGGCGAGAATACCGGAAGTCTGGCTGCGAAACTGAAGTGGGGAGTAAAGTATCTGATAGGAAATACCGTCGAACTCGTACTCACGGACGGGGGGCGCGACCTGGACGGCTTCGAGAATTTCTTGCGCCTGCGCTGGTGACAGTCGTAGGGAAGCTTCACTGACCCCACGAAATGTGTGCGCCAGCAGCGTTCCCTGCTCGTTGTAGAATGCTACACCTGAAAGCGCTTGCTGCGTCACGCGAAGAATTAGGTCGTTGATGGTGATACCAACCGCAATCCCGCCAACCAACTCAGTGGAATCGTCAAGGATAGGGGAACTAATGTACAGAATCTGGGTAGGCGGCTCACCGATGAGATCGTAGAACTTATCACCGAGCGGGTCGGCTTCTCCGCCCACAACTCGTTGAACGCCGCTCCATCCACGAATGTCTGGTGGGGTTTCGGGCGGTGTGAAGTTGGCGAAGTCATTTTGAGCGAGAAATAGCTGAAAAATACCTTGACCGGAAAGGTCAAAGACGATAACGTCGTCCACACCTGCATTGATCGCGATGGGGCGCAAGAGCTTGTCCAGTTCGGCGGTGTCACGTTCGACTAAGGCTTCAGGCATACCTTCGGTGAACGCCATCGCGCGGAGTGTGGCGAGTTGCTGGCGCTCAATATCGACCACGCTGTTAGCGGCGGCACGTGCGCTTTCGATGAGTTGATTGGCAAATCGTTCTTCAATGCTTCCAGCGACCAGACGGGTCACAATATAGACGCCGATGCCCGCAACAACGATGATGACCAGCAGGAACGGAAGTGTCACCCGCATCCGAATGCTTGGGTAGATAGTTCGCAACCATTTGCGCTTGGGAGCGGTCTCAACAGTCATGGGTCAATTACTGAAAGAGAATACAGAAATTGTCTAGGTTTGTTCGTATATCGAGAACATTAAACCACTTTTACAATATAATTGTACCTTGAGATGCGTCGTGTCCGGCACAAAGGATACGTGTCACGGCATGACTTCGTGTCAATGTGAGTTTGCAGCCAACCATGAAAACCCTGCATATCGTACACCTCGAAGACGATGGGCCTCTGCGTGACGTGTTGAAAGTCGCGTTGCAATTGCGCGATCCGGATTGTCAGGTACACCAGTTCATCGGCAGCGATGACGCCATTTCATACATCGAGCGCAATATCGACGAGATCGACCTTTATGTGCTGGACATCCGCGTTCCCGGCAAGTTCAACGGCGTCGAGGTTGCACAGCGCATCCGTGAGATGAAATCGGACGCGGTGATTGTGATCACTTCGGCATATCGCCAACCAGAGCGGGCACTTCTGGAGGAACTAAATTGCCAGTGGTTCCCGAAACCATGGCATATCATGGAAACTTCGCAAAAAATCGTAAAAATGGCGAAAGAACACAAGTCCGCTTAACGACCTTGTTTTGTGGGATTCCCCTGATAGCCTCAATTCTGAGCAGCATCCTACTGCGCACGTGAAATCATTGCCCAAAACGAATATACTGGAACAGGGTAGGGCAGTCTGGCTAGGTTTGACTGCGAGGGAAATATCTGCTTGAGGATTAATAATGCTCAAATCGAACTTAATTCACCCTCAGATTCTCGCTTCACTCGGTAAATCGGGACATGGCACCGAGATTCTTATCGCGGATGGTAATTTCCCCTTCAATACAGGCGCAAATCCTCAAGCTGACCGTGTGTACCTTAACCTAGTACCTTAACAAGATGAGAATGGTGGGTAATGATCGCGGAAGACACGTCGTGCATCTTCAACGGAAAAGCGCCAATGGATTTTGGCTTGTGTCAGGTTACGCTGGTTTTCCCAAGCAATGATTT
>DATGQJ010000814.1:0-5077 GCA_035304265.1 Oceanobacillus sp. | reverse complement strand
GACAAGTAACGCTTCTGGTTGTACCATTCAGTCGCTTCCGTCGTGTTTACGTTTGGCGACTGAAATACTACGGAGGCTCCCGCGCTTTGGCTATGCCGAAGCGCGGTTTGCCTGTTTCTATTTATGACCACCCCTCAATTAGGTGGTACCACAGAAATTGCAGTGAATGGGGAAACTCGTGAGGCATTGTCATTACTGGAGATGGAATGGTCGCCAGCAGGGGATTACCTTGCACTCACGACGATGGCGGTTGGTCCAGAAGAGACGACTGGATTGCTGGATACGGCGTGTCTGCTCCAGCAGCGTGCTATCTGTGAAGTTGATCTGCTGCTGCCTGATGTCAATCGTGGCTATATGAATCCAGCGTGGTCGCCAGATGGATCTGCTTTGGCGTTCCACTGCCTGCATGTTGGCATTACGGGGATCTGCGTGTGGGATGCTGCAACCGATCACGTGTCAGAACTGGAAGCGCAGTTTACGATTCGACACGATCTGGATTGGCTTCCCTGCGATCAGCAATTCATTGCTTATACATCAGAGGATGACCCCACTGAACCCCTGCTGTTGGTATTTGATTTAACGTCGGATGAAAGTCTGTATTCGGCTCCTTTCGAGCAATATGATTTTCGGGAACTCGTAGTCATCCCTGAGTCGGATTTGCCTCGTTGGGTAACGGGCGAAATCATAGAAACACCCGATACATAAAGCGGAGATTATCGTATCGCCTTGACGAAACCGCAGTGCGTCAGACTGCGGTTTTTCTATTGCTCAATAATATGGGCATTATCGCCAAATGGTTTGTGTACATTTAACAAAGCTAATCGGGTATTTGTTTGACTTAACCTAAATCCAGAGGATACCCGCACTATTTGTCATAAGATGATAAATAACTTGCATCTATTTTAGTGAATTCCCGCCAACTGTCCGCCTAACCCTCGTTTATATACTACAAAAAACACTCGTCAAAACTTGTGAATTCATGTGGGTTGTCAACATGAAGCGCACATACTGCGGTGAACACGATTTTGGTGAATTCTCACAGCAGCGCGAGTGAATACTCAAAAGAAACATTAACCAAACAGAAAGGAAAATTATGAACATTGACACTGGCGACACCGCCTGGATACTCGTCGCCACCGCGCTCGTCATGATGATGACTCCGGCGCTTGCATTCTTTTACGGCGGCATGGTGCGTAAGAAGAATATTCTTTCGACCCTCAATCTAAGCTTCATCGTGATGGGGGTTATCAGTATTCAGTGGCTTTTGCTTGGTTACAGCCTTGCTTTTGGAACCAGCAGCGCAGGGCTGGTTGGTAATTTTGAGTATCTGGGCTTTACGGGCGTGGGAACAGAACCCAATGCTGATTACGCCGGAACCATTCCCCACATGGCATTTGCGGCGTTCCAGATGATGTTCGCCGTGATCACACCCGCGCTGATTACGGGCGCATTCGTGGAGCGTGTCCGCTTCAAGACCTTTCTTGTCTTCACGATTTTATGGGCGACGTTGGTTTACGATCCTGTCGCGCACTGGGTCTGGGGCGTTGGCGGAATCCTCCGCAACATGGGCGCGTTGGATTTCGCTGGCGGCACAGTCGTACACATCACCGCCGGATTCTCTGCGCTTGCCTTTGCGATGGTGATTGGGCGGCGCAAGTGGTTTGGCAGCATTGCGCTTGAACCTTCCAACATTCCCTATACCATGCTCGGCGCCGGGCTGCTGTGGATGGGATGGTTCGGCTTCAACGGCGGCAGTTCGTTAGGTGCGAACGGCATTGCGATTAACGCTATTGTCACGACCAATACGGCGGCGGCAGCGTCGGGCGTGGTCTGGATGTTCCTGAGTTGGCGCGACAACAAGCCAAGCCCGCTTGGAATCGTAACCGGCATGGTGGTCGGGCTGGTCGCCATTACGCCTGCCGCTGGCTTCGTGACGCCGCTTTCTGCCATTATCATCGGCGCGTTAGCTGCCCCCATTAGCTTCTATGCAATCCGCTTGCGCCAGCGCATGAAGCTGGACGAATCGCTGGACGTGTGGGCTTGTCATGGAATGGGCGGCACGTGGGGTGCGCTGGCGACTGGACTCTTTGCGACTACCAGCGTCAATACAGCGGGTTTTGACGGGCTGTTCTATGGCAATCCCGGACAACTGGTTATTCAGGCGGTGGCGGCGGCGGTGGCGATTGTATTCGCGTTCGTCGTCACCTATGTCATTGCCAAAGTCTTGGACAAGGTGATGGGGCTGCGTGTTTCTCCCACTGAGGAAGAAGTCGGGTTGGACATCAGCGAACATGGCGAACGCGCCTATACCTAAAGACAGTGTGAATTCGGTGGGGGATTGCCAATCCCCCTATACAGCAAATTACACAAAGACGAGCGCACTCCAAAGGACGCAATCATGTTTAAGAAAATCGAAGCCATTATTCGGGAAGAGAAGCTCAACGACGTTAAGAACGCTTTGCGCCAGATCGGTATCGTCGGCATGAACGTAGTCGAGATACGCGGGCATGGGCGGCAGGGCGGCATCGTACTGAATGGGCGCAGCGGTTCATATCAGGTAGACTTGCTCCCACGTGTTCAGATTAACATCGTCCTCAGCGATCACAACGTCGAAAAGACAATCCAGACGATTCGGGATGCGGCGCAAACCGGACAAATCGGTGATGGCATCATCTTCGTCTATCCGGTAGATGATGTCATCCGCATCCGTACTGGAGAGCGTGGGCGTGAGGCGCTGATGTACGAAGGTGATATTGACACCATGCAGCGTGAGGAAGCCGTTCCTGTCGCCAAATGATTGACCGTTTATCGAGAGTGTAGGGATGCGAAGCCCTACACTTTCTCTATCTCCTCTCACCTAACTTTCTCCAAAATGCGCTAGAATTTCGATATACATTTCATCCAAGGGCAACCTCGATGTCGTCTATCGAAGTTCAGAACGCGCTCAGTGCGAAGGCGTTGGAAGTCTACGAGATTCTGCTGAAGACTTACGGCGAACGCCCGTTGAAGCCACGCCGTGAGCCAATGCACGAACTGATTTCAACCATGCTTTCCCACCGAACGACCCAGAACAACGAAGCGTTAGCATTTCAGCGCATGTGGGATCACTTCGGCTCATGGGAAGCGATCCGAGATGCGCCGGTAGAGGAACTTACCGAGGCGATTGCGCCTGCGAACTTCGCCGAGGCAAAAGCGCCAAACATCAAGAAAGTGCTTGCCCGCATTTACGATGAACGCGGCGAGTACAATATCGACTTTCTGCGCGATCTGCCGCTTGAGCAGGCGATGGAATGGCTGATGGCGCTGCCCGGTGTCGGCATCAAAACCGCGTCGCTGGTGATGCTGTTCTGCTTCCACAAGTCGGTGATGCCCGTCGATACCCACGTGCATCGGGTGAGCCAGCGCATCGGATTGATCGGTCCGAAAGTAGGAACTGAGGCGGCACATCATCTCCTGCTTGCGCTGCTTCCAAACGATCCATACTTCCTCTTCAACTTCCACGTTTCCGCGCTCAAGCATGGTCAGCAGTTATGCGTGTGGGGCAATCCCAAATGTGCGCCATGTCCGCTCAAGCACCTGTGCAACTGGTATCAGGAAAACCGAGCGCCGAAATCGTCGCTGCTCTGACGACAGAACTAGATCGAAATCCTACCTTAAGCATGTAATGTACTCCTGATCTTTTCGTGTCTATCAGGAGCATTTACTCCCACCGCAAAAAACTGAGTTATACTCCCTGCCATCCTATAGTGAATGAAAGTTTATAAGGAGATTGGTTGCTTATGGCTGAAGAAACTTTTGCGCCGCCAACTACTGAATGGTATCACCCTTCTGAGGACGTGAAGCGCAACGCAATTGTTCAGGATTATGAGGCACTCTACGCAGAGGCTCAGACGGATTTGGAAGGTTTCTGGGCAAAGCAGGCGCAGAAACTCGATTGGTTTACCCCGTGGGATAAGGTGCTGGATCGCAGCGAAGCGCCGTTTTACAAGTGGTTCGTCGGCGCAAAAACCAACATCGCTTACAACGCACTTGACCGTCATGTAAAAACATGGCGAAAGAACAAGCTGGCGCTGATCTGGGAAGGTGAACCCGGTGACAAGGCGACGTTTTCTTACTGGCGGCTGTGGCGTGAAGTCAACAAGTTCAGCAACGTACTCAAGAGCATGGGCGTCAAAAAGGGTGATCGCGTCACGATTTATATGGGGCGCATCCCTGAACTGGTGATCGCCATGCTCGCCTGCGCCAAAATCGGCGCTGTCCACAGCGTGGTCTACGGCGGTTTCTCTGAACACGCGCTCGCGGATCGTATTGAGGACGCGCAAAGCCGGGTGGTCATCACCTGCGACGGTGCATGGCTGCGCGGGAACATCGTTCGCTTGAAAGATGTCGCGGACGAAGCGGTGCGCCGTTCCCCGATTGTCGAAACAGTGATCGTGGTCAAACGCACAGGTAACGAAGTCAACATGGAACAGGGGCGCGATTACTGGTATCACGACCTGATGGCGCTGCCTATTGCCAGCCCGAACTGCGAATCGGCGGTGATGGATGCCGAAGACCCGCTGTTCATTCTCTATACCAGCGGCACGACGGGCAAGCCCAAAGGAATTTTGCACACACACGGCGGTTATCAGGTTTACACATCGACCACGCTGCAATGGGTGTTCGACATCAAGGACGATGACCGTTGGTGGTGCGCCGCCGACCCTGGCTGGATCACTGGACACAGCTACATTGTCTACGGTCCGCTGATTCTCGGCGCGACCAGCATGATGTACGAAGGCGCTCCTAACCATCCATACCCGAACCGCTGGTGGCGGATCGTCGAAGAGTACGGAATCACGATTCTTTATACCGCGCCGACGGCAATTCGCGGCTTGATGCGTTTCGGTGATGCGTGGCCCAACCGTCACGACCTGAGCAGCTTGCGCCTACTAGGTTCGGTTGGCGAGCCAATCAATCCCGAAGCGTGGCGCTGGTTCTACAAGGTCATCGGCAAGGAACGTTGCCCGATTATGGATACGTGGTGGCAGACCGAGACGGGCGGCTTCATGATTACGCCTGTGCCTTCGGAACCGCT
>DATGQJ010000813.1:0-2843 GCA_035304265.1 Oceanobacillus sp. | reverse complement strand
AGAAGATGATTTGAGCGAACTGCCTGTCTATGGGGAAATGACCTTCACCCCGATGCAGGCGTTTTACTTCCGCACCGGCATCGGGACGGAATGCATCGAAGCGCCCTCTGCGCTGGTTGTGCAGGGTCCGCAGAATATGACGATTGACCTCAACGCTAACGGCGCGGACGTGCGGATTGGCTCGACGGTAGTGTTCCGAACGATTCCCGCCGACGAAAATACCGAAGGCTCTGGCAATCTGTTCCAGATCATCGTGATCGACGGCGAGGCGATCCTGAACCCAGATTCGGACAACCCGACCATCGTGCCTGCGGGGTACACGACGGTTGCCTGCCTCTCCGAGCCACAAAATCTAGGCGAGGATGGCGTGACCAACGATATGATTGTTCTGGCGGACTGTGGCTTCACGCCGCCGCGCCCGTTGACCGAAGAGGAATGGGCGGAATTCGCCAGCCTCAACGGTATTTCGCTGAATTATCCTATCGAGGTTGAAGTTACCCCTGAGCCAACTGAAGAACCAACCGAAGAAGTGATCATTCGGGGAACTTGCCAGCCACGCACCGATTGGACGAACACCTACACCGTCCAACCGGGTGACGCACTCTCCGAAATCGCGGCGCGGTTCAACATGACGGCGGGGACACTGGCAGCCGCAAACTGCATCCAGAACCCTGACATCATCTCCGTTGGTCAAGTGCTGCGCATACCTGCGCCAATCGAAACGCCGACTCCTATACCAACGCCGGAACCGCCACAGCAGCAACCACAGCAGCAACCGCCGCCGGACCAGCCAACCTCTGTTCCACCCACTGAGGAAGTAACGCCTGAAGTGACGCCAACGGTGATACCACAGGGAGCGGATCTTGAGGTTTTCGCTGGGGTCACGAATGAAACTCCTTTTGAAGATGACTCGGTCATTTACTTCATTGAGGTGGTCAATAATGGACCTGATGTCGCCACCGATGTCCTCGTCTCTGATCTTGTCCCAGATGGTCAAGATGGGCTGTTATTCTCTGGAGCAGAGGGAGACGGAATCTACGACGAAATGACTGATACATGGGAAATCGATCCACTACCCCCAGGTATGAGGATGTCGATGACCGTTTATATGGTTACCGAGCTAGGATCGGGTGGGCAGACCTTCACAAATACGGTAACGGTGACGGCGGGCAGTCCGGGTGATCCGAACACAGCGAATAATACGGCTGAAGTCTCAATTACGGTTCAATTCGGTACGCAGGAACCGCAGGCTTAGGCGGTCTTGCCGCCTCGATTAGTGCTGTCGAGCAATCTTTAAGGGGGCGAGATGCGTATCTCGCCCCTCTCAATGTCGTTTCATCGGCGGGAAATCTGAATATGCCAACCATCTTCTACAACGGCAGAATTTATTCGATGGACGAGGAGAACCCTACGCCGCGCGTGGTGTTGGTCAATGATCAGGGGCTGATCCATTGGATAGGCGACATGGATTCGCTGCCGACGATTGGCAGGCTGGACAAGCTCAAGCGGGTCGATCTAGAGGGGCGAACGCTGATTCCCGGCTTCAACGACGCGCACGTGCATATCTGGAAGCTCGGTCTGCTGCTGACGGTAGAGGTGGATGCGCGGCGTTCCAACACGCCGGATATACCGTCGATTGTAGCTGCGTTTCGCGCGAGGGCGGCGCAAACCCCGCCCGGCACGTGGCTTACTGGACGCGGCTATAACGAAGCCGACTTGCCCGAACGACGGCATCTCACCCGCTACGACCTCGACGACGCGAGCGACCAGCACCCGATTGCGCTGACCCGAACCTGCGGGCATATGATCGTCGCCAACAGTCTCGCGCTGCAACGGGCGGGCATCACCGCCGAAACCCCCGATCCACCCGGCGGAGTCATCGTGCGCGATGAATCGGGGGAACCAACGGGCTTGCTGCAAGAAACCGCGATGGGCTTGATCACAAACGTGATCGGCGAGCCGGATGACGAGACGCTGTGCCACGCCATCCGCGAGGCGAATTATCATCAGCTACGGCTTGGTATCACCAGCGCCACCGATCCGCTGCTCCGTCCATCGCATATCCGTGCGTATCGCCAGCTTGAAGCGGACGGCGATCTCGCGGTTCGGATCAACGCAATGCCGATTCGCCGTCCCGATGGTGGAACCGAAACGCTGCCGCTGCCGGAACCCTACCTGAGTCCAACCCTGCGCATCGACACCGTGAAATTCTTCGCCGACGGCGGCTTGAGCGGCGCGACGGCAGCCATCAGCCAGCCCTACAAAGTGACGGGGACGCAGGGAGTCTTACGTTTCGATACGGAAGAATTGTTCGAGTTGATGTGGGAAGCGCACGACGCAGGATTCCGCATCGGCACACATGCGATTGGCGACGTGGCGCTTGATCAGGTGATCGCCGTGTACGAAGAACTCTACCGTCGCAAAGCGGGACCGCGCCACCGCATCGAGCATCTGGGATTGCCGAGCGCCGAGCATTTGCAGCGCTGCGCCGCAATGGGCGTGATCGCCGTCCCGCAAACCGTGTTTTTGCCCGCACTTGGTTCGGCGTTCCGGCGTTACCTGCCCGATTCGTACCTGCCCCACTGCTATCCGGTACGCAGTATGCTCGAAGCGGGTTTGACCGTCGCCTTGAGTTCGGATGCGCCCGTCGTGCCGGACGATAACCCGCTGCTCGGTATCAAAGCGGCGGTGGATCGCTGCGATGCGAACGGCGACCCGATTGCGCCAGAGCAGGCAATCACGGCTTACGACGCGCTCTATGCCTACACAATGGGCGGCGCGATTGCCAGCGGCGACGAAAACAACCGGGGCAGCATCACGCCGGATAAATGGGCTGATCTGGT
>DATGQJ010000812.1:0-2777 GCA_035304265.1 Oceanobacillus sp. | reverse complement strand
TTTTATCTTGATCTCAGCCCGCTCACCTCAAGCGACCCAAATTTGAGTCCAGCCGACTTCTTCCCCGCCGCATGGCAGTCGTTCCAATGGGATGGTGGTATCTGGGGACTTCCGGCATCCCTGAGTTTGAATATGCTGGTCTACAACAAGACCCGTTTTGACGAATTAGGACTCCCCTACCCCAACGAAGCATGGACTATAGACGACTTCATCAGTACCGTGCGGGCGCTCTCTGAAACCAATGCCGCAGGTGAAGTCACCATGCCCGGCTTTATCGGTTGGGGGAATGAGGGGTTGTTGTTCCGCGCCTTTCTCGGTGAAGGCGTCTACGATGCCAGCGTGATTCCCAATGCGCCCAACTTCCAGAATCCCGAACTTGAGGCGCTGCTGACCACGTGGGCAGAATTCCAACAGGAAGGATACACAGGCAGGAACTACTCCGGCTCAGGGCAGGACATCCCCATGCGCATCGATGGCTTGTGGGCACTATCCGCCTTCAATAATACCGACGATGAATGGGGGGCGTCACTGCTTCCCGGCGGTGTTGCTGCGGTGCGTGCGCAGGGCTTCGCCGTGAGCGCAGGCACGCAGTATCCCGAACAGGCTTACGAACTGGTCAAATTCCTCACCGGCAACGTTGAAGTCGTTTCCCAGTTCTTCGGCGATAGTCCGGCGCGTCAAAGTCTAGTTGGCGTCGAAAGCGAAGATAATCCAGCATTTTTCATCCAACTTCCCGCAGAAGCCGAAGCGCTGCGCGATCAGGCGCTCATGACTGCCCTGCCCGCTTCCGAACTCCGCTTCATGGATTACATCAACTTAGCGCTGAACAATATGGCTCCTGAAGCCGAAAACTACGATGCGGTAACGGCATTACAGGAAGCCGAATCGCAAGCAATCGCCAACCTGCAAGTTGCCGAAGAACAACGCTCCAGTTCCGCCATCATGGTCGCGCAGCCTACGCCAACGCCGGTGCTGAGTGCTGGCGAAATCGCCCTGCGTTTCAGCTACACCTCTTTCATTTCACCGCTGCCCAATCGAGAACTGTGGGATCAAGCGATTCGGGAATTCACCGCCAGTGATCCGCAGGTGGGACAAATCGTGTTCGATACTGGTTTCGCCTCAGTGGATCAGTATATCAATCAGGAAATCGACTGCTTCATCCAGCCTTTCAATGCCGTCCCAAACCTCGACCTGCAAACCGTCCTGAACCTCGACCCGTTCATGAATGAGGACCCGGCATTTACCGAAGGCGATTTTCTCAGCGGCGTGCTGGCACAGGTACGCCGAGACAATATGACGTGGGGGTATCCGTTGTTCCTGCAACCGGAAGTGTTATGGTACAACACCAATCGCTTCAACGAATCAGGCGCTGCGACTCCCTTCACAGGGTGGGCGGTGGACACATTCGTTGACGCTCTGCAAACCCTGCGCGTTGATCCCGACGATGATGCACCGTTTGTCCCCGGCGGTTCCGGTAACACGTATATTCTGCTTCTGACGGCGGCGTTTGGCGGCTTGCCACTCGATTACCGCACCAGCCCGCCGACGATTGACTTCGACAACCCGGAAACGGTAGACGCCCTCCGGCAGGTGCTTGATCTGGCAAAAGACGGCTATATTCAATACAACGCGCTTGGCACTTTAGGTGGCGGTTTCTTCGGCGGGGGCGACCTGCTAACGCTTTACAACGAAACCCTGAGCGCCCTCAGCTGGCGTCTGCGCATGGCAAGCCAAGACATATCGAGCAACTATGAAGACCCGTACCGCCTGACCAGCTTCCCACGCGGCAGACAGTTCACCGGTATTGCCTATGACATTGGCGCAGGCTACATCCTTTCGACGGCGCAGAATCCCGAAGCCTGCTATCGCTGGTTCAGTTTCCTGTCAGGTCGCCCAGACTTATTCACGGCAATGCCCGCACGTCGTTCCGCCATCGACGCGCTGGAATCGTCGGCAGTACAGGGCGAGGATTTGGCGGCGATCTACGCAGAGATCGATGCGCTCCTGCAAGACCCGACGACGGTGATTGTGCCGTCGCAGTTCAGCGGCGCAGGTGGGGATATTGGTGAGTTCGTGGTTCCCATCTGGCTCAACCGCGCCATGGACGCCTACGTACTCGAAGATGCCGATCTGGAAACCGCATTGAGCGACGCGCAATACTACGCCACGACCTATATGGAGTGCATCAGCGGCATCGAGCGTGTCGATATTGGAACCCTTGCGGATATGAGCCTTCAGGAGCAGATGAATTACACGCGGCAGTTTATCGACTGCGCAGTGAGCGTTGATCCAAGTCTGGAAAGCATGTTCAGCTTCATGACGACGGGTGAAGCGGAATAATTCGCCCGATCAATAAGCAAGAAACGCGAAAGCGAACTATATAGGGCGCACGGCTGTGCGCCCTCTAACCTGGATGCATTGAGGTTTTGACGGTAAGCCATGTTCCGAATTGTTGACTCGATCCTGCTGGCACTTGAACGCCTGTGGCATCACAAATTTCTAGTGCTGTGGGCGCTCGTTGGTCTCAGCGTAGCGACGACGCTGGCTCTCAGCCTGTCGCTTTACGTCGATGCCGTCAACACAGGCTTGCTCACCTCACATCTCTCCAGCCCGCCCTACGCCTTTCGTTTTCGCTATCTCGGCAGTTGGGAAGGCAACATCACACAGGCAGACGTCACCGCCGCAAGCGTATCTATCGGGCAAGGCTTCACGGCAACCATTGGTCTGCCGGTAGAGCGCGAAATGCGCTACGTCAGCGGCGGCGCATGGACGGTACG
>DATGQJ010000811.1:0-3811 GCA_035304265.1 Oceanobacillus sp. | reverse complement strand
AGGAAAAACGATGGCGGAGTTCGTTAAAACGGATACGGTGCTGGATCGCATTCTGGCGGCGAAGCAGGAAGCGCTGCAAGCAGCGTATGCTGAAATTCGAGCCGAACCGGACATCTGGGAGCAGCTTACCCAACAGGCGCTTCACGCGGCTCCGCCACGCGACTTTGTAGGCGCACTTCACAAGGCGGATCAGGTTGCGCTGATTGCCGAGGTCAAACATGCTTCTCCGAGCAAGGGCATCCTGATTGACCCGTTCGATCCGGTGGGGCTTGGGATGACCTACGCCCAAAACGGGGCGTCAGCGATTTCGGTGCTGACCGATGAACCGTTCTTCAAAGGACATCTACAGCACATGCGTGAAGTGCGCGAGGCAGTCCCCGTCCCTGTCTTGCGCAAGGACTTCATCATCGACGAGTATCAGGTGTACAAGGGACGGGCAGCAGGCGCGGATACCATGCTGCTGATCGTCATGGCGCTGACGGACAGCCAGCTTGCCACGCTGCACAAACTGATTCAAGAACTTGGCATGGCAGCGCTGGTGGAAGTCCACAATGAGGCGGAGTTGGAACGGGCGTTGAAGGTCGGTGCAACGCTGATCGGCGTGAACAACCGCGACCTGAAGACCTTCCATGAGGATTTAGAGACAACGGCGCGGGTGGCAAAACGCATTCCATCAGACGTGACGCTGGTGGCGGAGAGCGCGATCCGCAGCGCGGATGACGTGCGGCGAATGGGCGAACTGGGGGCACATGCGGTGCTGGTTGGCGAGGGACTGGTGAAAGCGGATAATATCGCCTCAAAAGTCCGTGAATTCAGCAGTCAACCGCGAGGCAGGCAATGACCAAAGTGAAAATCTGCGGCATCACTTCGCTGGAAGATGCGCTCGCAGCAGCGAGTGCCGGGGCAGATATGCTCGGCTTCAACTTCTACAAGCGCAGCCCACGATACATTGAGCCGGAGGCAGCGACAACCCTTTGCGACGCATTGAGGAAAGAACTCGGCGCGAACTGCCCTGTGTTGATTGGACTGTTCGTCAACGAAGTGGTGGGGCGCATTTCGATCACGATGGGCAAAGTGGGGCTGAAATTCGTGCAGTTGAGTGGGGATGAAAGCGGCGAGATGGTGCGCGAACTGAGAGGAACGGGCTTCAAAGCGATACGTCCGCGCAATAAAGCGGAAGCGCTGGACGACGCGGCTTATTTCCTGCAATACGCCCCTACCAGCGAAGCGATTCCTTCGCTGCTACTAGATGCGTATCACCCCGACTTGTACGGCGGGACAGGCGAGCAAGCCAGTATTGAGGTGGCACAGGCGGTGAAAGAAGTTGTGCCGCGCCTGATGCTGGCAGGCGGCTTGAAGCCTGAGAACGTAGGCGAGATCGTGCGGCAGGTGCAGCCGTGGGGCGTGGATGTGGCAAGCGGCGTCGAAGTCGAAGGGCAACCGGGGAAGAAAGACGCTGCGAAAATGAGAGATTTCGTGCTGGCGGTGCGGGGTGCAATCAGTTAGCCCCCAACGAGGGAAAATTCATCAATGAATGAGTACATAAAAACCAATGCGGCTGAAGTCCCCGACGAGCGCGGGTATTACGGCGAGTTCGGCGGGCGGTTTGTGCCCGAAACCCTGATTCCGGCGCTGGATGAACTTACCGCTGCTTATAAAGAGGCAATGGCTGATCCTGAATTTCAGGCGAGGCTGGCGCATTTACAGCAAACCTACACCGGACGCCCTACGCCTGTGACCTATGCAGCACGGTTGAGCGAGCAGCTTGGTGGTGCGCGTATCTACCTGAAACGCGAGGACTTGGCGCATACCGGAGCGCACAAGATCAACAATGCGCTTGGGCAGGCGTTACTGGCGCAGCGCATGGGTAAAAAGCGAATCGTCGCGGAAACCGGGGCGGGGCAGCATGGAGTCGCCAGCGCGACGGTCTGTGCGTTGCTGGGGCTGGAATGTCACGTGTACATGGGCAGTGTGGACATGGCGCGGCAGAAGCCCAACGTTTTTCGCATGAAGCTACTCGGCGCGGAAGTGATTCCGGTGGAAAGCGGAAGCAAGACGCTGAAGGACGCCATCAATGAGGCGATCCGTGACTGGGTGACGAACGTGCGCACGACCTTTTATCTGTTGGGTTCGGCACTCGGTCCACATCCATACCCGATGATGGTGCGCGATTTCCAGAGCGTGATCGGCATGGAAGCACGGCAGCAGATGCTGGAATTGGCGGGGCGGCTGCCGGATGTGTGCGTCGCCTGCGTCGGCGGGGGCAGCAACGCGATTGGGTTGTTCCATGCCTTCCGTGACGATGAGGATATTGAACTGATCGGCGTGGAAGCGGGGGGGCACAATATCGAAAGTGGCGAACATGCGGCGCGTTTTGCCGACCCGAATATTGGGCGACCCGGCGTTTTACACGGCACGCGCTCGTTTGTGATGCAGGATGCCGACGGGCAGATCAAGAACACGCACAGTATTTCCGCCGGACTGGATTACGCCTCTGTGGGACCGGAACATGCTTTCCTACGCCAGAGCGAACGCGCTTTTTACACCTACGCCACCGACGATGAAGCGCTGGAAGCACTGCAAATGTTGAGTCAATCGGAGGGCATCATTCCGGCGTTGGAGAGCGCCCATGCGGTTGCCGAGGCGATCAAGCGTGCGCCTACGATGCCGAAGGATTCGATTATGCTGGTCAACCTCAGCGGGCGTGGTGATAAAGACCTGGACACGGTGATCAACGCGCTGGATGGAGTTGAATAGGCTGAAGCGGCAAGGGGTATTTGCCTCACCTTAGTATGAAGTTTGCAGCAAGCCTCTGGAGCGTGTGATGCACTCGCCCCCTCATCCTCCAGCCCCTTCTCCCACGCAAGCGGGGAGAAGGGGAGCGATCACCGGGGCTGTGTCCCTCTTCCACGTAAACGAGGAGAGGAACGGCTTGCCGAAGCAACGCAAGCAGGGTGAGGGGCAATCTCGACATCAAAGTACATAACACGCTCTACAGGAATATGTGCAGCGGCTTGAACGCCAGGGAATGGTGGATGCGGTGATAAGGATCGGCGGGTAAGTTTTCGCAAGCGTAATATCTTGCTGATGGAGTTTACGTAATGAGTGTCGCGCTGGCGATGACGTGGAATCCACGCGGGGAAACCGAGCGTTTCCGGCGATTTTACCCGGAATTTTCGCAGTGGTATGCCGGCGTTGCGGTGGTCACACCACCCGATCCTGACCCTGAGGCAGCGGAGATGCTGAAATCGCTGCCGGGAGTGCGGATGATGGCACACGGTGATTGGGTCGCGGGGCGGCAGCTTTCGCTGGAACTGGCGCTGGAATTCGACTGCGAGTACGTCCATTACGTTGATTGTGATCGCCTGCTGCGCTGGTTCGAGTTACATCCTGATGAACTGCGCCGGACGATTGACGTGATACAGACGGTGGATTGTCTGGTGATCGGGCGGACAGACGCGGCGTTCGCTACGCACCCTCGCTGTTTGAAAGATACCGAGCGCATTACCAACGACGTTTTCTCACATTTGCTCGGTCAACCGCTAGACCTGTGCGCGGGGTCGAAGGCGTTCAGCAGAGCGGCGGCGGAATTCTTGGTGCGCAACAGCCAACCTTCGCATGGTTGGTGTACGGATGCGGAATGGATCGTGTTGCTGCACCGGGCGGGATTTGCGATTGATTTGCTATTGGTGGATGGACTGGATTGGGAAACGGCGGATCGCTACCTGCCTCATGCGGCGGATGCCGAGACGCAGCGACGCGCGGCGGAGGCTTGCGACGCCGATCCTCAAAACTGGATCGGGCGGGTGCG
>DATGQJ010000810.1:0-3787 GCA_035304265.1 Oceanobacillus sp. | reverse complement strand
GGGCGAATTGAACTGGCTCACTCGCCCCGATCTCGTCCTCATTCCCATTGCCGCCGTGACCATCTGGCAGCGGCTTGGCTTCGAGATGGTGTTGTTTCTCGCCGGATTGCAAAACATCCCCCGCGTGCTTTACGAGGCAGCAATTATGGACGGCGCGGGACGCTGGCAGCGGTTTCGCTACATCACCCTGCCCATGCTCTCGCCGACGACGTTTCTCATCCTCGTGCTGGCGAGCATCAGCAGTTTCCAGATATTCGATCAGGTTTACATCATGACCTTGCGAACGACGCGCGGCGGGGTAGGGGGCAGCGCCAGCACGCTGGCATACTTCCTCTATGATAGTGGTTTTGGGGATGGCAAGTTGGGGTACGCCTCAGCAATTGCGTTGGTGTTGTTCCTGATCACGCTCGCCTTCACCGTGGTTCAACTTTCATTGCAGCGGCGTTGGGTTTACTACGAGGCGGAATGATGACCGAAAATCAGCCTGCATCCTTCGATCTCACGTGGGCAATGAAACTGCTGTCCTACGCCATCTTGATTGTCGGCGCATTTGTCATGCTGCTGCCTTTTGTGTGGATGGCGACAACTGCGTGCAAGCCGCCGCAGGAACTCGCCACCCTACCTGTGCGCTGGATACCGCAAAATCCGGTGTGCTTTGAGAATCTTCAGGCGCTCTACAACCAGTCCCCGAACTTCAATCGCTATCTGCTCAACTCGGCGATAGTGACAATTGCCCGCACGCTCGGTCAACTGGTGACCTGTTCGCTGGCGGCATATGGTTTCGCCCGCTTCCGCTTTCCGGGGCGCAGCATCATTTTTGCCATGTGCCTCGGACTATTGATGGTTCCCTTCCAAGCCATCCTGATCCCAGAATTCATCCTCATCCGCAATATTGGCTGGCTCAATACCTTTCGAGCGCTGATCATACCGGGCATCTTCAGCGCATTTGCTTTGTTCCTGCTGCGGCAGGCGTTTCTGCAAATCCCGCTGGAAATCGAAGAATCGGCGCTGATCGATGGTGCAAATCCGTTGCAAGTGCTCTGGCACATTACTCTGCCGCTGTCGGTTCCCGCGCTGGCTGCCTTTGCCGTGATCACCATTCAGGCAGCGTGGAACGACTTCCTCTATCCACTTGTCATTGCCAACACGCCCACCACGCGCGTGGTGACGATTGGTATCACGCTGTTGCAAGGCGAGCGGGATACCCCTTACAATATCTTGATGATGGGGTCGTTCATCGCCACATTGCCGATGCTGCTTCTATTCGTTTTGCTCCAGCGGTATTTTATAGAAGGCGTATCTATGAGCGGATTGAAACGATAGCTCCCCTCACAAACCATACGTCACAACAGAGAATCGCCATCCATGCTTAATCGTTCCATCGCGTTAATTTCATATCACACCTGTCCGCTGGCTTCTGAGGAAGGCAAAGAAACCGGCGGGATGAACGTGTACGTCCTTGAATTGGGCAAGCGTCTGGCACAGAAAGGGTTAAGGGTCGATGCGTTCACGCGCAGCCAAGACCCGACCAACCAGAAAATCGTACAGGTCGCCCCCAACTTCCGCGTGATTCATCTCCCCGCAGGACCTGAAGCCCCGATTCCCAAAAAAGAACTCTATCGTTTTATTCCCGAATACGTAGAGAACTTCCTGCGCTTCACTAAAGAGCATGATCTGCATTACGACGTACTCGACTGCCATTACTATCTCTCCGGCTTGATTGGCTTGGAGATTCAGCAGCGCCAGCACCAGCCGCTCATCATGACCTTCCATACGCTCGCCATGATGAAGAACCTCGTCGCCAGAGATGAGTTGGAAAAGGAGTCGCGCGAGCGTATCGAGTCCGAACTGATGCTGGTTCAGAAAGCCGACGTGGTGGTCGCGCCGAGCCGCCACGAGAAGCAGTATCTGGAATATCTCTACGAAACCGACCCGGCGAAAATACGGATCATTCATCCGGGGGTCGATCTCTCCCTGTTCAAACCCATGCCCCACGCCGAGGCGAGAGCCTTTGTTGGTGCTGATCCCGAATATCGGATCATTCTCTTCGTCGGGCGCATCGAGCCGTTGAAAGGCATCGACGGGCTGCTCTACGCCATGAAGATTCTGACCAGCAAGAATCCCAATCTGAAAGTCTGCCTGTGGATCGTTGGTGGCGACATCTCGCAGCCCGTGAATCAATGGTCGAGAGAATTGCAAAAGCTGGAACACCTGCGCCAGCTTTTGAAGATCGATACGATGGTCAAGTTCGTAGGGCAGCGCCCGCAGCATGAGCTTCCCTACTACTACAACGCGGCGGAACTGGTGGTTATGCCTTCGCATTACGAATCCTTCAGCATGACCGCCGCCGAAGCAATGGCGTGTGGCGTTCCGGTGATCACCACCAACGTTGCCGGGGTTTCGACCCTGATGGACGACCAGCTTGAGGCGTTGATTTTATCCGTCAACAATCCGCTGCTCTTGGCACAAAAAATCGAGCAGCTTCTTTACCAGCCGAACGTGCGCCAAAAGTTATGTGGTGCGCTGCGTGCGAACGTCAAAAACGTCACGTGGGATAATACCGCTGACGCACTCATCGAGATTTATAAGCGCCTTACCCTCCAACCGAGCATATCCAAATCATGACCTACTACATCTTCCGACACGGCATGGCAGTCTATCCCAACCAGAGCTACGGCAGCCGCGTGCTGACTGCCGAACTGCTCCCTGAAGGCATCCCGCCGATTCAACGGCTTGCCCGCTATCTAACCAACGTTCCGTCCGATTATCAGGTGTGTTCCGAAGTGCTGCGCTGCCGCCAGACCGCAGCCATTGTCACCGAAGCCACAGGCAAGAACTTCGAGATCGACTCCCGCCTGCGAGAATACTATCAGGAAACTTTCGATGAACTTTCAAGGCGCACAAAAGCGTTTGCCGATGAGATTCAGCAAAGCGGCTATCAGAACGTGATGATCTGCACGCACGGCGCAGTGATCGCGGCGCTCAAGCATTACCTGACCGACGGCTATTTTGACCGCCGCCACGAAATGGACTACATCCAGACCGGACAGTTGCTGATCATCAACGATGATAAGTCGATTGAAGTGCTGGATTTCAACAGTGAGAACGTGGTTTAAATGCGCGTTTTAGTGATTGCCCCTCACCCCGACGACGACGCGATAGGCTGCGGCGGCAGTATCGTCCAGCATGTCCGGCGCGGCGATACCGTACACATCATCTACGTAACTTCCGGCGAACATGGCAGCCCGGTGTATGAACCGTCCGAACTGGCGAAAATCCGCGAAGACGAGGCGGCAAAAGGGGCGCAAATTCTGGGCGCACAGCAGACGACGTTTCTGCGCCAGCCTGACGGGAACGTGGGCTACAGCATTGATCTGGTCAACCACTTCATCCAGTTGATTCGTACCGAAAAACCCGACGTGCTCTATCTGCCACATTCCGCCGACGGACACAAGGATCACCAGCAGACCTTTCAGATCGTCATGGAAGCGGTGGGACGCGCTCAGGGGAACAGCTTTCCCGAATGGGGCGGCAAAGCGTGGAACATCGAGACGATTTTGGGCTACGAAGTGTGGACACCGCTGACCCACTTCCAGTACGTCAACGACATCAGCGACGTGATCGAAGTCAAGTTGAACGCCCTGCGTGAGCACCGCTCACAGCTTGCCAACGTGCAGTACGATGATGCGGTGCGCAGTCTGAACCGCTTTCGCGGCATCATGACCGAACGCGGCGCTTACTGTGAATGCTTTGAGGTGTTAAAGGTCACCCGGCTGTTTTAGCGACG
>DATGQJ010000809.1:0-4471 GCA_035304265.1 Oceanobacillus sp. | reverse complement strand
TGTGTGCCGCTGGTCAGCACCGTATCAGGCGTGGTGCCGAAGAGATCATTGAATTCCGAATCGATGATGACATACGGATCAACACCGAATCTGTCGGCAATCGACTGAATGGTTTCGGTTGCTGCCACCGTCCAATATGCGCCATCGACGGGCAGGACGTTGATGCTCCTTCCCGGACGCAGCCCACCGATGATGCTGCGATCATTCGACCACGCAATCGTCTCCGGTTTCAAGCCGAAGCGCTCGGCTATCGTGAAGATGGTGTCGCCTTCCACGACAGTATATTGAATCACCTCGCTGCGGGGGCGATCAGGGATGACCGTAAAGGGATTATAAGTATCGCGCACAATCTCGATACCGTTTCGCGACTCGCTCGGCGCGATAGGGGTACTCAACAGTGATGCAACCAGCGCAGGATCGGCTGTGGGATTCATATTCACAAGGGCGACATTCTGGCTGAGATCAACTTCTATAGTAGGATTGACGATTTGCTCGGTAGGTTGCACGTTGTCAGGTTGGGTAGTGGCAACCGGAAGTTGCACGTCAGCGGTTGGTTCGGGTGTTATCAACAGCAGCGCGGTTGCTACGGTCAGACCTGCTGCCCCCAAGATGCTAAACAAGCCAACCAGTCGCCGCCATAGCGGGAGCGAATCCTGCACTGGACGGCTGGGTCCGGTATCCGCCAGATGATCCGGCAGCGGCTCGTAGCTTTCAAATTCATTTGACATACATCCCTCAAATTAAACTGCTTTTTCGAGAGTTGACCCACAAAATAGGCGAGTCTAGTCCCGCAACGCGATACATGCAATACCACGTCGCTACGAATCGGGGGATGGAGTGACGCTCAATTCAATCACGTCGATGGTGAACGGAAGCTGTGGCTGAAGCAGCGGAATGATGAGCGAGGATTGATCGAAGTTCGTCACGTAAAGACGATTTGGCGCGGCATATTCTACGTCGCTTGCGCCGCGAAACAGCCCGGCAATGTAATCGAGATCGCCGTTATCCACGATGGCGATACCGTTTTGCCCTAATGCCGCGACGTACAGCGTGCCATCCGGCGCGACAGTTGCCCCATCGAAGCCGGGTGGATCAGAGCGTTCGCCGTGACGATAGATGGTCTCACTGCTTCCATCGGCGATCATGATGCGATAAATCTTGTTAGTTTCGGGATCGGTGACGATGATCGCGTCATTCACCGGATCATAAGCAAGACCGGTAACGGCATTGCGTATGCCAGTTCCTTCTATCGGAGGAACCCACCAGACTTCGCCCTGCGGCGTGCCGTTTTCATCTTCAATGAACCGCCAGACTTCATTGCGTCCCGGATCGCTGACATAGAACGCGCCGGATGAATCAAACACGATGTCATTGGGCGCGACGAAACTGGGATCATTGTCTACGTAAACACTCACCGTTCCATCCGGCGCAATCCGCTGAATCAAACCTCCAGCGCTACGAGGATCGGTATCATTTTGATCGATGACGAGGATCGCGCCGTCCGGTGCAACCGCAAGCCCCATCACCGCGCCAATAGAATCGCGTGTATTGGGGAGTTCGCGGACGTTGCCAGAGGGGTCAATCGCCCATACTGCGCCCGTCGCAAAACTCCCTGTATAGATCGTGCCATCGGGCGCAGACGTGACGGCTGCCGGATAAGCATCGTTGTCAGGAAGGCTGGCGAACTCCCTTACGGTTACGTCAGGAACGAGCGAAGTCGAGATGACGCGCGGACCTGAATTCAACGCCTGCCCTGCAAGCAGAAGCGTAGTCAGGATCAACCCCATGAGGAGTCCGCCAAAAATGAGAATGAAGACCAGCCGCCGCTGTGCGGTTGAAAAACGTTGCAAATTCTGCATGTATCACCGTTTCAGGAGCGCCTGAATCAGCAGGAGCACGCCAAAACAGATGCCCCAGCCGATATAACCGCCGACCAGCATAGGTACGAGACCCCAGCCGGAACGCGCCCCATAATATGCAATGAGCAGGAAGGGAAAAATTGGGATAATGCCGATGAATAAGCCTTCGATGAACGTGACCATCTCGGCGCTGTCCTGCTCGCCACTATAGACAATCCACAGCGCCAGAGGGATGTTGATTGGCAGAACTGCGGTGATTGCCGCCAGCGTGCGCGAGTGCTGCCGTAAAAGGGCGACCATCACAATTACACCAATCGAGATGAGAACTGGCAATACACGCTGCCAGTCAATGCTCATAATCATGCAACCTTTGTTCCAGACAGCACAATCATAGCGTTTTGAAGGTGGGGATGAAAGGGGCGGTTAGAAACAACGAGGCGCTCGAAGTTGAGCGCACCGAACAATGGTGAAACATCACATAATAATGACAAACACCCCATTACCATCCTCTTGATGTAATATATGTTTTGGGTTGATTGTAATCCGAAATCTGACTTATCGAGGGAAACGATGCCTAGGAAAGAACCAGAGAACGCTGAGTATGTTCTCATCTCACCAGAAGACGCTGAGTTGCTAGACTTCTTCTCCTTGCGTCGCACTTTTGAAGACGACGGCTCTATCCAATATGTTCAGGTTATCGGCAATCCTGCACTCATTGAAGCCGCCCGTCGTGGCGAAAACTTAGCCGAAGCATTACCAAGTGCGGGGAAGAAATCAGTACATTTCTCGCTTTCACGTATGATTATGGAGCGCATGATTGGGCGTCCGTTACTTCCGAATGAGCGTGTGCGCCAGATTAACGGCAACAGAGGTGATCTTCGCAGACGCAACCTTGAAATCGCAACAGCATCCGAACTGGCGTCGGTGAAGCGTAGTTCGTGGGCAAGTTCTGGCGTGAAGTATGTGTACGAAACTAAAACGGGGAAGTACGCCGCCCAAGTGGGGGATATCAGCTTGGGTACGTACTCCGACAAGAGTGAAGCGGCAGCAGCTGTAGAAAAGTTCTACAAGCTGCTGGATGCCGGACTTAGTAAGGAAGAAGCGAAGACGAGAATAGTGAACCGCCATCGCAACAAGAACCGAGTGATGGTGGTTGATTAGACAGAGCCGGGTGTTCCCCGGCTCTTATTTTAAGAAGCAGTTGCCAAAAGGTAGGGCGGGCAGTCTTATATACAGCAACTAAGGATGTGGGGTAGCGGGTGCGGGCAGGAAGAAGAATGCCAGCGCGATGATCAAATAGACCGCCAGCAGCATCGCCCCCTCGAACCAGTTGGATTCGCCGTCGAGGGCGATGAACGCCGCGATCAGCGACGTGCCGAGCAACGCAATCAACTCGAAATCGTTGAATACCAGCAATAGCCGCTGCCCGAACAAGAGGCTGATGAAGACCAGCACAGGCGCGACGAACAGTGCGATTTGCAGGCTCGAACCGAGCGAGACCGCGAGGCTGAGTTCCATTTTGTTCTTGATGGCGACCTGTACCGCCACAAGATGCTCGGCGACGTTACCCACCAGCGGAATGATGATGATGCCGAGGAAGAACTCGGTCAGCCCCAACTGCTGCGTGACCGGCTCGACTGCGCCGATCAACGTTTCGCTGACGATGGCGGTGCCGATGGTAGCGATGATCAGCACAATCACCGAGAACTGAAGCGTCCAGCGAGCAGCATGAACGGGCGCGGCTTCGCGTATCACGCCAGTTTCGCCCTCTGGTCGTTCGGGGAGGGTGTGATCTTCTACCTCGTCATGGTGCGACGCAGGTTTATTGCCGCTGGTAAACGAATACAACACGCTCAGTCCGTAAAGCACGATCATGATCAGCGCCACACCCTCGCTGAACAGCAGTTCCGACGAGGGGTTTTCGACCAGCAGGCGGTCAAACAGCGACGGGATCGCCAGCGCCACCACCGCCAGCAAAGAGAGCGTCGCGTTCAAGCCCGCAGTACGCCGGTCAAAAGCCTGAATGCCGTTGCGAAATCCGCCGAGCAGCAGGCTGAATCCCAGCACCAGCAGCAGGTTGCCGATGATCGACCCGGTGATGGACGCACGCACAAGGTCGAGTAAGCCTGCCTGAATAGCAAAGATGGTGATGATCAGTTCGGCGGCGTTGCCGAGCGTAGCATTCAGCAGTCCACCAAATTTGGGTCCGGTGTAGATCGCCAGTTCTTCCGTTGCTTCGCCAATCAGTTTGGCAAGTGGGATCAATCCACCCGCCGACAGGATAAAGACGATGACCGGATCGGCATGGGAAAGTTCGGCAATGATGGCAATGGGTACCAGAATCAGCAGGTAGTAAATCGGGTTTTTGGGCAGTGATATTTGCATAATTCCTCGCGGAGTGAGGTGCAGGTATTGGCGCAACAATAAATGACATTATGGGGGAGGCGTGGCAAAAGCGCAACAGGGATAGTGACGGAATATAAAGGCAAGGCGAAATTGTCCGTTGAACCGCCTTGCCTCTACTAAAATTTATTCACTACCGTACACAATTTAAGAAAGGGTTGAGAGATTGCCAGAAAGTGCTACCGTTTTAGTTGGACAACAAAAAGCGG
>DATGQJ010000808.1:0-3006 GCA_035304265.1 Oceanobacillus sp. | reverse complement strand
GGAAGATGCGCAGGTCGAACAACGGGTCACGCACGCGCATCTCGACCACAATGAAGAGGACGAACATCACCACGCCCGCCCCCAACACTGGAACGGCATACGGCGGCAGCCCGCCGAGGTCTTCAAAGTTGGTGGTGGTGCTGCTGATCTCGATGTTCGCGCCCAACCCGACCACCAGACACACCAGCGTCCCGACGATCAGCAGCGTCCCCAGAATGTCGAAGCGCCCATGTGCCCGTTCCTGCTTCGCGCCGCGCAGCACCCACCACGTGAGCAAGAGCGCGATCAGCGTCACCGGAATGTTGATCCAGAACAGCGCCCGCCAGTCTGGAGCGCCCCAGTTCAAGCCGAGGCTGGCGAAGAAGTCGATGAACCCCTGCCTGCTGGCGGCAAACCAGTTGACCATGATCCCGCCATAGAGATGCCCAAGCACCCATCCAAGCGTGTCCACCGCGCCGATCACGCCAAGCGGCTGTGCGCGTCTTTGCGCTGGGAAGAGGTCGCCCACCAGTGCAAGACTGACGGGCACGAGCGCCCCCGCGCCCAACGCCTGCACGATTCGCCCGATGATGATCGCCAGCAGCGCAATCGCGCCGGGATCGGGGCGTGTGCCCTGTATGCGGTAAGCGAGGTTGTAGAGCAGTCCGGCGAAGCCCTGTCGCGCTTCAGGATCAACTTCCGCGACGAGGAACGAGCCGAGCATGAAGATCAGCAGACAGGCGATATACGTGCTGCGCCGCCCTACGAGGTCGCTCACGCGCCCCATGAAGGTCATGCTGATGGTATACGCCAGCAGATAGCCCGTGACCACCCATGCGGCGTCGCTCACGATGGTCTCGACGGGCAGTTCCAGATTAACGATGATCTCTGGCAAAAACGCCGAGACAATGGTGAGGTCGAGTGCGCCGATGAACACCGGAATGCACACCAGCGCCAGAACCACCCAGGGGTTGATACTGCGCGTTTGTTGGCTCATGATTCAGGCGTTGCCTCTGCATCCAGAGACGGTTCGCCGACAAAGCCATCATCGGGCGTATCGCCCGCGCCTTCCTCTGGTGGGTCTAATTCCGGTGGTGCGTCGATGTCGTATAGGTCAATCGTCCAAACGACGGGTTCGTCTTCTTCACCTGCTTCCGGCGTCGCCGCGTATGGGCTGTTGAACTCTTGAATGACGAAACGAACCGGCTGGCGTGTTTCGCGCTCGATGTACACGTCCACGATCACTTCACCCACAGGCTCGATCAACCCGCCGAGCAACGCGGAAACGTCGGGACCGTTCGCCGTTGCCGTCAGGTGATAAACCTGAGCGCCACTTTCCAGTGCCGTTTCGCCCACGTAATTCAGTTCGAGCAGCGCATCCAGCGCCGATTGAAAGCCTGCCTCTTCCGAAACCAGCGTTTCCGGGTTGAAGCCTTCCTGAAACGGTTGGTTAAGCCACTGATTGCCCGTCCAGATCGCGCGATACCACTGATCGGCTCCGCGCGAGAACACGTCGATTTGAATCGGTAATCCCGCCGCGATCACCCGCACATTCGCCTGCATTTCACGCGGCGAGACGAACTGCGCGGTGGCGCTGCGGAAAACAGCAGTGCCATACTCGGTTGGCAGCATGTAATCGGGACCATCCTGTGTCACCGAGATGCGGAATGTCTCGGCGGCGCGGATGTTTTCGGCGGCTTCCGTCACCAGCGCAAGCGGTTCAAGGGGGGGCGTCGGTGTTGCGTTGCCTGTACAGCCCGCCAGCAGCGCCAATGCTGCCAGCGAGATCATCGTCAAGAGACGTAGCACAGCCAGTCCTCTCTGTATACGTGCAAATCCTCACAAATTATAACCGATAGCCCTATACGTAGAATGGTAGACACGTGTTGCACACCCAAACGCTGAGGAGATACTAAGGATTGCGGCATGACCATGTGCCGAGTATAGTTGCGCTTTGCACTTGATGGCGCAGTCGTGCGCAGAAAGGGGGTGACATTATGTTTCTTCAAACGCAAGTTTCCGTCCATTTACAAGGAGAAACGTCATGTTGGTTCGCCCTATCGCGTCGCACGAGGTGCAGTCATTCGTTGAGTTAAACACCGATCCCTCGCACACACACGCTATCCGCCAGTATCTTGACCAGATGCTGGCAAAGGACTCTGCCCGCATCGAGTGGTGCTTTGTCATTGAAAATGCGGGTCAACGGCTCGGAAGAGTCGCTTTCTGGAAACTCCCCAAAACCGATAAGCCATCCGACATCATCCTGCTCGATCTTGAATGGGAGCGAGAGGATTATCTATCTATCGGGCAATCGTTGTTACAGGAAGTCATCAGTATCGCTCACAGGCTCGGTTCTGGGCGAATCGGCTATGTGCTTGATACCCCGCCTATCGCCCCGCAGTGGCACTATTGCTCTGAGCAGCGAGCGCAATTGCTCGAAACAGTGGGATTCAAACTTGAGCGCGAAACCTACCGTTTTGAACTGAACACCGCCAACCACCCCGTCGCCTTTCCAACTGGATTGATCTTTAAAAGTCTGTCCGAAGTCGGCGAGGATGCGTTCATCGACGCTTTGGCTCGTGTCTCTGCTCAATCACTTGATCAGCGCACACGGCAGGATCGGGAGATGATGGGCGCTGAGGCGGAAGCGCGAATGACCTTCGAGGATTTGGCGCAAATGGAATACGATCCGGTGTGGTGGCAGCTTGCCTATACGCCGGATGGAGTATTGGTCGGTCTGGTGATGCCCACCAAAAGTCCGACTTTTGCGACCATCGGCTATATCGGCGTCGTGCCGGAGCAGCGTGGACACGGCTATATTCATTTGCTGCTTCAGCAGGGAATGGCGACGTTAAATGCTGCGGGTGAGCATTTCCTGCGCACCGATACCGACGTAAGCAACACGCCGATGGCAAATGCATTCCGTCGCGCCGGATACACCCAGTTTGCAACAAGACGTGAATACAGCGTCAAGTTGTAAAACGTAAGGGTAAATGTAGAGGCGAGACACTATCTCGCCTCACGAAT
>DATGQJ010000807.1:0-8745 GCA_035304265.1 Oceanobacillus sp. | reverse complement strand
TATAGCGCAGCGAACATCAATTTACGCATGAGTTCTCCTACATAATGTACGAAACGCGCGTTCCGACGAAACGTGGTAAAATAACAAGAGGTATAACCGTTGAGGAAGGCAGACATGAACGACTCGTCCATTTTCCTGATTCTGGGATTGTGCGGTTTAGGTGTGGTCGTTCTTGGGCTGATCGTTTTCGTTTTTTCGCTTGTCTTCCGTTTTACGGGACGAAACTTCATCAGTTTCCTCGCACTTCTCCTTCAAAACCAGCGGGATAACAGTGAAGAGCAAACTTTCCTTCAGCGCCCACGCCGAAATCTGCGTGCGGTTGCGGATTCGCATGATTTTGATGCGGCGCTTGCCAAGCACGTTGTTCAGGATGAGGGCGTCGTGACCAATACCGAACTGCGCGTGCAGGGGAATGTGCCGCCCACCCCCGAAGGTTTTGAAGACATTTCGAGTCAGATCGCATCACGCCGCCGTCGTATTGACGAGATTCGCCGCCAAAGCCGAAGCAGTGAAGACGAAGACCTTTTCGGCTCGATGCTGGACGATGGCGAGTAGGCGTGAAAATCTCAGGCGCGTCGCGCGAATTCTGAGGCGATGGTTTCGCGCAGGGTCAAGCGGTGTTCTGGCTGGTAAGGAATTGTCAGCGCGTCCGATGGTGGTAAGTCGTCGTCCTGATAGTACAGGTCGTAGTTGCGCCGGATGAGCTTGTGATAAGCCTCCGCGTCATAGAATGGAGCAGAATAGGCAAGCCGTTTGCTTCCGATAAGAAGCTCTGGCTTCTCCCCTTCATGTTTTGCCCACACGCCCAGTAACGTCAACGTCTTGTATCCGTAATAACCCGCCGGACGATGCCACAACACGACGCCTACAAACGGGGTGGGAACTAACCCGCCAATTGCCTTCGGACCGTAACAAAGATTAGGTGAGAATCGCTTTGTGCGCAGTTCTTCCAATGTCCCCCACACGTTGAGTCCGTCAAGAATACGAGCGAGTTCTTCCTGTGCGGCGCGTTTGGGCGCTTCGGCTTTTTCACGGCGGATTTGCGCAATCTGTTCAAGAACCGAGCGAGGGCGAACATATCTATGACGGCGGGTTGTTGGCATTGGAGTTCAAGCCTACAAATCAACCTTGGCGAGAGACGAAATAGGCGCAGGAATTTTCGTCTGCGCCTACTGCCAATCATGCGTTACGGAGCGAGATTATACCTCTTCTTTCAATTCCTGCTTTGGATCTGGGAAGATGCTAATTGGTTCACCATCGCGGATGAGCGTCGGTTCAGGTGTGTGCAAGCCATACTGGTCGAAGAAGGCTTTCACCTCGTCTGCCAGTAATTCTTCCTTTTCCAGCAGCAGTTCAACCAGCGCCTTGACGATGTGGGCATTCTCTCGCATTGCCTTGCGGGTCTCGCTCAAGACGCGCTGGAATGCTTCTTCCATCGCTTGTGCCATCTCTGGAGATACCTCTTGCGATGCTCCAAGCATTGAAACTCGAAGCGGGAGCGAACCGCCGAGTGGACCAAACATCCCTGCCAGCGCCATCACGCGCAGCAGAGAACGGATCGTGGCGAAATCGCCGCCCACGCCAAGCGTCTGATTCTGCAACCCGCAGAACTCGATTTCGGCTGCTTTGCCAGCCACCGCAACCCGCAGGCGATCCATATACTGCTCGCGCGTGCGCAACCCCTGATAGGATTCGGCGGCAGGGAAGTGGGAGACGTGTCCGAAGGTTGTCCCCTGCCTGATAATGGTAATGCGTGAGATGCGGTGGTGTGGTAGAAAGAGACGAACCGCAACCGCGTGTCCGGCTTCGTGGAATGCAAGTCTTTCCTTCGCTTCTTTTGCCATGTGTTTGAGCGGCGAACGAATACCCATTTCGTGTTCGGGCTTTGCACGCTGGAAATCCGCATACGTCATGTAGCGCCGTCCATCAAAGAGGGCATAGCGGAGGGTTTCGTTGAGCAGGTACTTGATGTCAGCGGGTGTGTAGCCGGGGGTTTCTGAGGCAAGCACCATCGGGTTCATGCTCTCGTCATGTGCCATCTTTGAAAGGTAATACTCAAAAATATCGCGGCGACCTTCAGCATCCGGCGCATCAATGCGCAGTTTCTTATCGAAGCGTCCGGGACGCAACAGCGCGGGATCGAGCGCCTGAATACGATTGGTCGCGCCGATGGTGAGCACACGCTTTTGCGGGGGCGGTGGATTGCGCCGCAGGAAGGTTTTATAGAACCACGTCCGCAACCGCGCACGCCAGCCATGTTCAAGGCTGAAGCCGCTCATTTCGATCAGCATCGTGCTGAGAAGTCCCATCCCTGCCATACCACTAAATGCGCCCTGCTGCCCACCCCCGACAGCACTGACACCAGAGCGCGAACCGATAGCGTCAATTTCGTCGAGGAAAATCACTGCCGCGCCGTACTCTTTGGCTTTTTTGCGTGCTTTGCCATACATGCGCATCACTTTGAGCGCACCCGTTCCCATGAACATCCCTTGCAGCGACGCGGTATCGACGTAGAAATACGGTACGCCCGCTTCGGTGCTGATCGCCTGCGCCAGCCACGTCTTGCCCGTACCGGGAGGACCTTCAAGCAGCAAGCCATTGAGCGGTTCACCGCCCGCGCCTTCAAATGCCTTGACACCGCGCAGCAGGGTCACGATTTGCTGCGCCTGCTCCAGAATTTCGGGCTGCCCGCGATAATCCTTGAAGCTCACCCCTTCAGCACCGGGCATAATCTCGTACTGGCGCGAACGACTCAGGAACCAGAAAATCGCCACGAATTGAATGAGCATATAGACGATGGCAAACAGCAGGGTAAATGCTAGCAGCAGTATCGACAAAACCGCACGCATCACATCGGCGTCGAACAATGCGATGACAAAAATCACCGCCAACGTTGCCCACAACCACCAGCGCCGCAGCAATCTTCTAATGCGATTGGGAAGCCGGTTGTGGCGGTCAACCAGAGTTTCCTCATTTTCCCAATCAAATCGTGCTTGCGTATCAAGTAATGGCTGGTTTGGTGCATTCTTGATCATGTTAGTTCACCTTACCTATCAACTGGGTCGTTCGTGTTTGCAGCATCCCAACCCGGCAGAGTTCAAACATCTCTGTGTCAAAACCGCGCAAGTTGGCGGTAAAACGTTCCCAAGTCAGGTTGACATCTTGATAATTCAACAGGTCTTGCACTTCGGGGTCATCGAGCACAGAGGGTGCAATCACAATGTCCCTGCCCGACGACAAATCGGCAAGCCGCGCCGCGATATTGACGCTCGTGCCGAAATAGTCCAGTCTCTCATTGAGATTCACGGCGATGGATGGTCCCGTATTGATCCCTGCCTTCAGTTGCAGCGGTCTCATCCCGTCAGGTGGGGACGCCAGCCGTTCTTGCGCTCTTAGCATCGCCCGCAGCGCATTTACCGGACGGCGAAAGACCGCCATCACTGAGTCGCCAAGCGTTTTGACAATTGCGCCGCTTTCATCGCTGATGATTTGCTTGAGCACTTCAAAGTGATCCAGCACCACACCAAAAGCAGGCGCATCACCAATTTCACGGTAAAGACTGCTGGAACCGCGCAAATCGGTGAAAACCACCGTCAGCGTGCCAACCGAAATCTGCGCACCGGGTCGGAGCGCTTCTGTCGAGAACAAATCACGGAACAGTTGTAGTGCCGTCACTTCGGCGGCAGTGGCTGCCTGATCGCTCCACGCAAGATGTTCAAGGACGAACAACTGCTCGACATCAGTGCGATTCTTCAGCGTTAGGCGTGGCGTTGTAGAAATCACACGCTCTCCAGAGGGCCAACCGTCCGAGGATGCGGCAAGGGTTACATCAGGTCTGCCACCATCTTCGATCCGGAGATATTGCCCGCCGCTGAGCAGCATTGTGCGCAGGCGATGTCTTCCCGATTCTAAATGTGGCGTGACGGTTACACTTTCGCCCGGTGGCACAAGCTGCTGCACGGCGATATGCGGCGTAGTCTGAGGTCCACCGATGCAATACAGTCGATCCTCAGTGGGACGAACTGAAGAATTCGGGCGGAAAGTCACTTCAACCGAACGGTCAAAGTTGACCTCGAAATCGATATTGCAGACTTCGCAGTGTACCGCTTCGTTGATGTCACTCAGCCGCGTATCTACTTCTTTCGCACCCCGACACAACGGGCACAGTAATTCCCAGCGCAGATCGAGCAAACCTAGACGTGTTGCCAACAGGCACATTTCCAGCACTTTGCGGCGGTCAGCGCCCCATGCATCGGCAAGCGCATACGGACGCAATCGCAAAAGCGACATGTCATCACCGCGTTCGATCAGTTCAATCAGCTTTTTGACCAAATCAGGGTCTGCGCCTCGATTGAGCAACATATCACGCATCCGCCCCAACCGCGCCCGCGCACCCGGCGCAAGCTGTACGCGGTTGAGCACCTGATCAACGCTGATGGATTTCATCGCAAGCTGGTCATAACGATGGAATGCCTTGCGGAAGTAATGGGCACTGATGATTCCTACCTGAGCGGTGATTGCCGGATAGCCGAGCAGATTGCGCGGCGCAATATAGACGTGGTAAACGGCTTGCGTGCCACCATCCTCGCGCGGTTGCAACTCGGTGAGGGTGCGCATGTAAGCAACCGGACCCTTGACGTAATTGCGCACAACGCCGAAGCGGTAAGGCTGCATCCACTCGAAAGGCTCTTCATCCCATTCAATAGGAATGAGTTTCAAACCGAGGAATTTGAAGCGATAGAATTTGAGCCGCCGCCGATTGTTGACCACCTTCTCGCCGGGAAGCACCTCGATGTCGGGAACACGGGTATCACGGTTGAAGCGATCCGTGTTCGCCACGAAGTGCCACAGCTTTTCCGGGCTGGACTTAAGCTGCCACTCCCAGCGGTAATGGAATTCTCGGCGGCGGTTGGCTGCCGGGACGATAAGCGTCCGCAACTGAGCCATAAAATCTACTCGGCGTCTCTCGCTACAATCACTTCGCCAGCTTCGCGCTTCAGTTGGACTTTAGGCGTAAACAGTCCGTACTGATCAAAAAACTGTTCTACCTCATCGGCGAGTAGTTCGTTCTTCTGCAACAGCAACTGGATCAACGCCTCACCCATTTCACGGTGCAGGCGCAGGGCTAACTGCACCTCCTCAAGCACCGCACGGAAGGTTTCTTCCATCGCCTCCCGCATTTCTTTGGTTGGGTTGATACTTTCTACCGACATACCCATATTGCCGCCAAGCGGACCGAACATGCCAGCATTCGCCATCTGGAACAATACATAGCGGATGTTGGCAAAATCGCCGCCGACACCAAGCGTTTCGTTACCAATACCGCAGAATTCCAGCTCCCCGGCACGCCCTCCGACTGAGACACGCAGGCGGTTCATCAGGTCATCGTATGTACTCATGTAGTCGTACTCTTCCGTCGCCGGATACGACATCACGTGACCAAGCGCACCACCCTGTCGAATGATAGTGATGCGTGAGATACGATAGTTCGGACGAAACAGGCGAATAGCAATCGCATGTCCGGCTTCGTGCGCTGCGAGGCGGTACTTGTCTTCCTTCGCTATATTTTTAAGCGGCGAGCGCAATCCCATTTCATGTTCCGGCTGCGCCAGCCGAATATCGCGTATGGTCATGTAAGTACGCCCATCGAAAAGCGCGTAACGCAGCGCCTCATTCAGCAGATATTTGAGATCTGCCGGTGTGTAGAATGGCGTCTCAGAAGCCAACACGAGCGGGTCAATAGTCTCGTCGTGTGCCATTTTCGACAGATAGTATTCGATGATGTCACGGCGACCTTCGAGGTCGGGCGCATCAATGCGAATTTTCTTGTCGAAGCGTCCGGGGCGCAGCAGTGCAGGATCAAGCGCCTGAATACGATTGGTCGCGCCGATGGTGAGCACGCGCTTCTGGGGAGGCGGCGGGTTACGTCGCAGGAAGGTTCTATAGAAGGCGCGTTTCTTACGTGCCCACCAGCCATGTTCAAGGCTGAAGCCGCTCATCTCGATCAACAAGGTGCTCAACAAACCGCTGCCGCCCATCCCCATACCGCCGAACATCACAGGAAGACGGTTTCTGAGCCAACCGCGTTCTTCAGCACCATCTTTTTCGGTAGTTGCTACGCCACCGCGAGAGCCAATCGCGTCGATTTCATCAATAAAGATCACCGCCGCACCATAGTCTTTCGCTGCGCGTCGTGCTCTAGCATACATACGCATGATCTTGATGGGCGCAATACCCACGAACATCGACTGCATTGACGATGCATCGACAAAGAAGAAGGGTACGCCTGCTTCGGTGCTGATCGCCTGTGCCAGCCACGTCTTACCCGTACCGGGAGGACCTTCAAGCAGTAAGCCGTTGAGGGGTTCGCCACCAGCCTCTTCAAACACCCGGACGCCGCGAAGCAGTTTTACTATCTGTTTCGCCTGTTCCAGAATTTCGGGCTGACCACGATAATCCTTGAAGCCCACCCCTTCGCTGCCGGGCCAGATCGTATACATACGCGCACGCCCCAGAAACCAGAACAGCGCGATGAACTGGATCAGCACAAAGGAGATAGCGAACATCAACCGGAAGAGCAGCGAGAACCCGGTGAGAACGGTACGCATCACATCGGCGTCAAACAACGCATAGATGATGATGGCGAGGATGGTTGCCCAAAGCCAGTTGTTGCGAATGAACCGGACGATGCGATAGCGCAGGCGTTTGCGCTGCTCGACTAAAGTTTCTTCATTTTCCCATGCGTAGCGCGGACCTGAAGGAACAGGCAAATTACCGGTTGGGTCACGTTTTGCAAGACTCATACCATTGATCCTGTAAGCTTATTTTGCGAGGAATGATCCATCAGTAGGTAGAGGGGGCATACGCCCCCCTCTTTAATTGTTGGACGGAAGTGCAAACATTGGGTGGTTGGGTTGACCGTCATAGAGTATGAACTCATTGGGAGACTCAAGACTCAGAGTTCCATTGACAATGAGGTCATAGAAAGCGCTCAGGGAGCGTTCTCCAGCGAGATAACTTGCCGCCGCACCGCGCTCGATCTCACCATCCGCCTGTACCGCACCGAAATAGCTCGGACCGTTGTCAAGCGTGGTAATTCGATCCACCGCAAGCATGGTGATCCGCAGGACATCTGCCCCTTCGCTCTCACGCATGGTTCCCTGCCATGACAACTCGAAGGCACGCCGCAGCCCGTCTAGAAAGGCGATTTGCCCTTCCATCGTATTTTCGGGCGGGGGCAGCAGCAGAAGCATGGTGATGCTGAACACGCGGCTGTCAGGATCATTGCGGATCTCGATGATGTCCACGTTTCGGTTGGCGGCTTCGATGCGGTCCGCCGCTGCGATGAGCGCAGGATCGGTTGAGCCGGTTTTATCCGCCATCACCAGATCGAGCGACTCGACAGTGCGATCTGCGATACTCTGCTGATCTTCCTGTCCGGTGAGAACACGCAAACCGGGCAAGCTGCTACAGCCGGAGACCAACAGGAGCACTAAAAAGGCAAACTTGAAAACATAACCCCGACTCATAGTTCCCTCGTAGGCTCAACTTCCAAAGGGGGTTCAAGAGCTGAAAAACAACTTTTGAAAAACAGATCGCAGTATCTATCTACTTTAACATGATTTAACGTCATTTGTCCTCAAGACAGATTGGAAATCTTAACAACTGTTAAGGTCACCATCAATCATTCTACCCAATATTGGGGGGGTAAAATTTCCTAAGTGCGGTATGCTGTAGATGTATAAAATAGACAAAAGTGCGTGAAAGGTTCAACTTTCACCTGTGGGAAAGGATGTAGGATGCGCCGCTGGTGGTTCTGGCTGGTCGCCATTTTCATACTGCTCACCGCTCTGCCGCTGCAAGCGCAGAATGGTGGGATGGTCGCGTTCGTCAATGGCTCTGGTCAGTTGGTGGTCAGCAGCGGAGACGGCGCGTATCGTTGGATCGTGACAAATCCGGGGGAATTCCTCGTCGAGCAAGTGGGTTATAACTGGTCGCCAAGGGGTGATCGCTTGTTCTTCGCCGTCAACCTTGGTGGTGAGGTGAGTCTGCGCGTGGGCGACGTGAACGCGCAAAACGCAGTCGAGATCGGACGTATCCCAAACAGCAACCTTTCCGGCGGCATATGGGTCGGGAATGGCGTCGTGGTGGGTGCGGCGGACAGCATCAACTACTATGATGCGGCAAACGGCACGGTTTCAGGCTTGATCACAGGACAGGGAAATGTGAGTTTGATCTCGCCTTTCGCCAATGATCATCCGAACCTGCCGCAGCCGAGCAGCATTTCGCCTTCCGGCGATTACCTGTTTTACCAGCAGGGCGACGGGCGTTACGCGGTGGCAGCTTTGAATGGCGCGACAGCGTTTCCACTGCCCGGCGCGAATGAGACGAATGCCCGACTGACGGGACTGTGGTCGGATAACTCCGGGCTGGTTGCCTACTGGGGCTTCGAGGGCAACAGTGTCCTTTCGGTGACGGATGCCGCGAGCGGTTCGACGATTACGCTCGACAGCGGACGGGCAACGCCGATTACGCCGCTTGCATGGCGTGAGAACTCCAACCAACTGCTCTACCGGGATGGCGCGGGCATGGTGCGGGCGGCAGATGTGTCGTGCGTGTTGAGTGGCTGTGGCGTGAATCCGCTAGAGAGCGGGGTTGAAGTCATGCCTGCCAGCGCCAGCGACGTACAGACCGATGGCGACTGGGCGTTTTACCGTGATGGCGACGGCGTATTCGCGATCTGGT
>DATGQJ010000806.1:0-4377 GCA_035304265.1 Oceanobacillus sp. | reverse complement strand
GTCTGGTCTTTCGGCTCTTTGCGCTTTCCGGGCAGGTAATGAGGCAGAACGTGGTCAACCAGCACATTCATCTGTCCGCCGGGAGCGCTGAATGAGAGGCTTTTCTTCCCCTTCAGCCGGAATTTCACCTTCCACGATATGCCGCCGATAAACGCTTGCAGCAACAGCACGTACAGCCCAATCGTCAGCGAGAAGAAACAGCCGAAAAGGTCACTATCCCCACGTGCGCTCGTCGGCGAGTCCAGCGCTCCCAGATCGATCACTGGAGCCTCGGTATCGAGTTCGTAACTGCTCACGTCAGCCCATTTAAAGGTGCGGGTATAGGGGACGCGCCCTTCTCTGGTGTAGGTCAAGCCAGTGTCGTCCACTTCGACGGTTTGCTTTTTGTCGGTCAGGGTGATGAAAAGCAGAAGCAGCAGGGCAATGCCGCCGCTGACGGCAATGAAGCCGCCGAGATACAACAGGATGGTCTGGATTGTGGGGTTGGCAAGGGACGTGCGGAAATATATCAGCGCAACGCCGACCAGAACAACGATGATCGCGCGGATAAACTGCCAGATGCGCGAGCCACGAGTGAATTCAAAACGGCGCGGAAAGTTGGTCATGCGATACTGTCCTACGCATCCAGCAGTTGCAGAACGCTTGCGACCACCTCGTCAAGCGGCGCACTGGTATCAATCTCGTGATGCGCACCTTTGCGCAACAACGGCTCGACGGTTTCGATGTAGCCCAGTGTTTCGGCAAGCTCGTCAGGGTGTTTGCCGTAGTCGTTGGTGGTTCTCGTCCTCAAACGCTCGATGATGATGTCGGTTGGGGCGCTGAACAGCACAATTTTGTCCAACTGAGGATAGAATTTCCCTTGATTGGACGCGCAACCGCTGATGAAAAGAACCTCACCATCTTCGGCGGCTAACAAGTCACGAACCCGATCCTCACGCCATATCCAGTCGCCATCGGGCGCATACTCCGACCATGCAGGCTGATCCAGATCAACCGCCCGATAACCCCGCGCCGAAAGTTCGGTGATGACGGTTGACTTGCCGGTTCCAGACATGCCGGTCAGAAGAATGCGCTTCATATGCCCTCTCTATTGCAGATGTGATAGAGGGAATCAATAGAACGATGATCGTCACACCGTCGGCAGAACCAGTGTGAAGATGCTGCCCTGTCCCTGCTGGCTGCGGACGGTGAGGTAGCCGCCGTGCGCTTCCGCCACTTTGCGGGAAATGAACAAGCCCTGCCCCAACCCGCGCGGGTCGAGCAGTTTGCCGCTTGGCGTGCGCGGTTCGCCTCGATAGAACCGCTCGAACACATGAGGAAGGTCGCGCTCGGAGATGCCAACGCCGGTATCGACTACCTGTATGGCGAGGTAATCTTCGTCGGTGCGGCTGGCGGTGAGCAGGATATGACCGCCGCTTTCGGTGTAGCGGATGCTGTTTTGCAGCAAATGACCGAGCGCCCAACGTAAGCGCTGTTCGTCGCCGCGCACAGTGAGCGATTTCACGTCGCGCACCATCACCGATACGTCCAGCCCCGCGCGTTTGATTTCGGGCTGCAAGCCGTTGACCGTCGCCCACAGCAATTCTTCGAGGTTGAGGATGTCGGCGCGGACGGTGAAATCGTCGCTGTTCAATTCGGAGATGTCGAGCAATTCGACGATCATCCGGTCAAGGATGTCCACATTGCGGCTGAGGGTTTCGAACAGGCGGCGGTTGGGCTTGCCGGTCTCGCTCTGTTCCATGATGACTTCGCTCACGCCCTTGATGACTGCCATCGGCGTGCGCAGTTCGTGGGAAATGGCGGTGATAAACTGATCCTTGAGACGCTCCGAGAGCACGTCGCGGGTCACGTCACGCAGGACGATGATCGTGCCAAAGCGATTGCCTGCTTCGTCGGCAACGGCGGCAAGTTGTGCCCCAAGGATGCGGTTGTTGACCTGCACGCGGGTCGGCTCACTGAGCGGCGAAATCTCGGAATCGAGCGCGACGATCTCGCGGAAGTTGTTGAACAGCGTGCCCAGTTCGCTTTGCCAGAAGGACTTAATGCCGCCGAGCAGCGCCCGCGCCGCATTGTTCATGAAGACCAAGCGCCCCTCGTTGTCCTGCATCAGCACGCCTTCGTCAATGGTGGCGAGGATGCTGTTCAGGCGCTCGATTTCGAGGTCGCGCTGGGCGAGGGCGCGTTCCAGATTACGGTTTTTCTCCTCGTGCATCTGGGCGGCTTTGTTCTTTTTGCCAATGCCGCGATACAGGCGGCTGAACAACTGCTCAGATGCCGCACCCAGACGGTTTACGCGCTGAATCTTATTGGTGATCTCGCGAGCGTCAGGGGGATGTGCGGTCATTGGGAACCTGTCGGGTCACTGGATCGGCGGCACTGGTTGGCGGCGCTCCACTTAAGGGTGCGGGCGACACGCCATTCTGCGCGGGTGTCGTCTCTTTGGGTTCAGGTGCGACGGAATTCTGCTTGGTTGTCAGAATATTATGCAGCAGGATGCGGAGTTGTTCAAAGTCTGGCAGGGGCTTGTGGATGATCTGGTCTACGCCGTCCTGCTGGATCATCTCGTTGCGCTCGTTTTCACTCAACGAGAAGGCGGTCATCAGCACAATCGGCGTGCGGTTGAAACTGGGAAGGGAGCGCATCCGGTGGGCAAGTTCGTTGCCCTTCTTGCCGGGCATACGAATATCCATCAATACCAGTTCCGGCAACGGGTCTTTGGCGGTGCCCTGCTCCACCGCGTCCAGCCAGTCCCACACCTTTTGCCCATTTTCATAGGCAATGGGATTGTGCCCCCACACCTGAATCATGGTTGCAATCAGGTTTCGGATGTCTGCTTCGTCTTCTGCGATTAACCAGCTCAATGTCGTTCCTCCACAATTTCACAAGCTGGCACACGCCAGCGGGTTTCCTAACCAAATCTCTATCAAACTTTACCCCAGACCTGATGCATGATAGGGGTATCGGTTTTCAAACGCATTGTCTATTTTACAGTATAGACGAGGATTGTCTGTTATATGCAATGTAGTTTGCCGAAGTCCTGTAAGAAAAGTATATTTATTCCGTACAGAGACGGTTAAAAAAAACCGCAATCCAGCTACACGGGGAAGGAGAGTCCGTTGTCTACCTGGATGGTCGTTGAAGACGAGCCGGATATCTACGAAGTTCTACTCGCCATGTTTGAAATGTGGGGAATCGAAGGCGTTGCCTTCGTCGATGGCGAGGAAGCGGTTGCCTGGATCGATGAGGTAGACCGGGGTGAATTTGAGGGCGAACTGCCGGAACTGGCATTGCTCGACATTCGTCTGCCGGGCAGCATCAGCGGTCCAATGGTGGGTGAACGTCTGCGCAAGAGTCCGATTCTGCAACATTCCGCCATTGTCCTGAGCACGGCATACCGTCTCTCGGCAGAGGAAGAAAAAGGCGTTATCGAACGGGCGGGCGCGGATCATTTGATGTATAAGCCGCTGCCGAAATTCAACGAGCTTAAAAAGCTGTTGGAAGGCATTATCGCAGAGCGACGGGCGAAAAAAGCCGAAGCTGCCAAAGCCGCCGAAACGCCGAACACCAACGCTGCCACCCAACCGGCGATGCCGCCGATTGCGCCGCCGCCACAACCGCCCACCCTACCGGAAGTTGAAGAAGCTGAAACTGAGGTCGTCTCCAGCAAAAAAGAAGAAAAATAGCCCATGCGTAATGTCGCTCCTTCGCGTGCGCTTTCCCGGCGTTCCAACCAACTGCTGACCATCGCCTTTTTTGTTGGGGCGGCGGGCATATTCGTCGTCACTGTTGGCATTGCTCTATTCGTGGTGCAGTTTGCTGCCCCGGCGAATCCGGGTTATGGGACTTATCTGTTCATTCGCGGCATGGTGCTGGCGATTGGCTTCGTCATTATTCTGGTCGCCTTTGGCTTGGCAATTCGCGCCCTGACGTGGAAAAAAGACAACGATCTGGCAATCGTCACCGGGCGTTATCTGGAACAATATCTGAATGATCGCTATACCCTCATTCGCAACGTCAGCAAGCGCGAGATCGGCTACGTAGACGCGGTGTTGGTCGGACCGCCGGGGGTGCTGGTGTTTCGCATCCTCAAAGATCGGGGCATTTTCGCCAACGAAGGTCCGAACTGGCTGAAACAAAACCAGAAGGGCGAGTGGCTTCCGGCGGGCATCAACCCCTCACGCGAGGCAATTGCCGACATCCGCAAAATGCGTGAATTTCTGGCGAAAAAGAATCTGGGCGAAATTCCGGTTTATGGCGTGGTCGTTTTCATCAACGAGCCGCCCTATACCCAACTCATGGCGAAAGAGCCAACCGTCCCTATAAGCCATCTGCAATCCCTCAACAATAATTTGCAGAACAACTACCTCGCCAAAGACC
>DATGQJ010000805.1:0-4263 GCA_035304265.1 Oceanobacillus sp. | reverse complement strand
CACACGGTGTTGTATGCTGCTGAGATCGATACCTTCATGCCGGGTGATGGCGGTTCTGCCAATCAGGTCTTCCGCTTGAACATCGCGCAGTAAGGTTGTGGAGTGCTTATCCTTCACCAGCGCGAGGACATCAGGCACAACCTTGATCATCGCGCCGGTATGTTCGCAGAGACTTAGAATCTCTCGAAAGTCCGCCCCAGAGATGTTGTGAACGGCGACCACGATGAGATCGACGTTATTTTTCTCGGCGATTGCGATCAAATCACGACGGGTGCCAAGGACACGACAACCCTCGACGTACATGTTCTGTTTATCTGGATCATCGTCAATAAAGCCGACGATTTTGTAGTTGTGTCCGGAGAAGCGGTGTTTGAATCGCCATGCCAGCGTTTGCCCTGCCTCTCCCGCGCCGATGATGAGTACACGGTTGGGCTGCTGAGGAAATTCATGATGCCAGATGGCACGCCACCGCCATGAAAGTCCACTCACAAGCCGCGAACGATAACGAATCGCTATAAACCCGGCACAAGCGAGGATGTTGCCAAGAATGACGAGACTGAGCCGAAGCGAACGTGGGGCAGGTTGGATGATAACGAAAAGGCATATGAGAACGGTTGCCGCGATTACCGCGTTGAGAATCACGGTGATGCCGTGCCCGCTTGTATGGCTCCAGAGGCGTTGATAAACGCCAAACAGAAACAACATCGTGACCATCACCAGCGCAGCGGCAGCAAATGCCCAGACACTCCGAAAGAAATCATGCTGCGTGGTGAGCGCCTGTATCAAAAATACGGCAGAATACGCTGCAAAAACGATGAGCGCATCTACCAGCATCCATGCGAATATACGACGGTGGCGATGACTAAGCCACACGGATGCGATGTGTCTAAATTGGAATGCCACCTGATTCAACGCTCCCCCCTTTGGCGCGACGAACAAGATCATTCCTGTGCAACCGACTTCTAACAGTCTAATTGCTATCAGAGAATTTGTGTGCCAAGTGTTCGTAAAACGAACTTAGTTAATGATTTGTGAATATAGTAAACTTCACCTTCTTTTTACTTAGCGAACTATAGATGTGAAGCCCGTGGTTTGTAGTGCTGCTGTGTTCTATTGACTAAGGTAATGTGAATCTTAAATCCGCGCGACGGGAAAAACGTCAGGGGCGCTCCTTAGTTCGCCCGAACCGTTGAAGCAATCCCTTGCCATTCTCCGGCTCAGGGGCAGCATAGTAATACCCGTAGCCGTACCCATAGTCGTAAGCCTCATCGCGCGGGTTGATACGGTTGACCACGACTCCTTTCACCGTAACCCCCAGTCGCGTGAACTGCTCTTTCGCGCGAATCGCTCCGCCTCGCCGGGTGCGTCCGCAGTCGAGTACCAGCACCACTTCGGCTTTTACCGTTGCAGCAAGCACTGAGCTATCGGCAACCATCAAGCAAGGCGGCGTGTCGAATAAAATCACATCGACATTGGTCGCCGCATAGAAAGCATCGACCCAACGCTGCATCAATGCTGATCCCAATATTTCAGTGGGGTTTGACGGAATGAAACCGCTGGTGATCACCCTTAAGCGAGGAACTGACGTATTCTGCAAACACGCTTTCAAGCCGCTGGGGAGCTTGTCGTCACCGTGCGCTCCGTTACCACTCGTCGGTGGATCGGCGAACAGCAGCGTGGTGAGACCAACGCTGTTATCCAATCCGAAAAGCTCATGCACTCTGGGGCGACGCAAATCAGCGTCAATGAGAAGCACCTGCAAACCCGCCAGCGCCATCGTAATCGCCAGATTCGCGGTAGTGACACTCTTGCCTTCTTCTGGAGCAGGGCTGGTGATAACGTAAACGCTCTTATGCTGCTTGTTATCAGAGTAAAGGAGATTCGTCCGCAGGGTACGGTAGCTCTCTGCAATTGGCGACATCGACGGCTGATTGACGACGAGTCTGTCTGGGTAGGGCGTGTTCTTTTTGCCGAAGCGGGCGATTGCCCCCAGAACCGGCAGCGCTAGGGTTTGGGCGGCGTCCTCGGTGGTACGGATGGTGTCGTCTAGATATTCAATCAGTAGAGCAACGCCGACGGCAAGTGCTGCACCCACAATAATGCCGAGCAGGGTCGTACTCACAACGCTCGCGCCGCTAGGTGAGGTTGGCACACGCGCTCGCTCGATCACTTGCAGCGAATTGGTACGCTGCTGGTACGTTGCTATCGTGTTGCTGAACTGTGCTATCGTCGCGGATGCTTGATTGATTTGCTCAATCACAGTGTTCCGCTCTTCTCTTAAGTCGCGTATCGTATCTTCGTCAGTTTCAGTCTCAAGCTGGCGATTAATCAGATCGAGTTCACTCTGCGATGCCCGAAGCTGCTCGGTCAATTCGTTGATTCTGGCATTGGAGAATTCAATTTGCGCCTGCTGATCCGGGGTGAGGTTCGTAGGGCTTTGCAGGATCAGTTGTTCCGCAAGATTATTGGCGATGTCTGCCGTCAAAACCGGATCGTTATAGGTGACGGTGATCACCAGCAGCGAAGTGCCGGGGAGAATTCGGGTATTGATGAGGCGTCTCAAACTATCTACGGACATATCCGTGAGATCGAGCGCATCGATAGTCGCCTGCAAAACGTCTGTCGTTTGAACGATCTGGGCGTAGGTTTGCGCGAGTTCAATCCCGGTACGGATTTCGGAGCTGTCAGGGTTTGGGGATTCAATGTATCGCCCAATCGAAATCGTGGTCTGTGCCTCATAGACCGGGGGACGCCCCGTATTGACGATAAAACTTACGCCACCCGCCACGAATGACGCGAGAAGAATCAGCCATAGCCACTTGCGTACCAGGCGGATGTATTGGACAAGCTCCATATTTACTTTCAGACTCCCTAGTATCTCAGCCCTGGCATGATGGGCGTGGGGAAGAATTTCCCGATGAACGTGGGAAAGGTCTTCGTCGGATGCAGAATATACTTATTGTAACCCCATGAAATTCCATTATACTCTATAGAAAAGGACTTAACATCTGCTTACATTACAATTCTCTCATAAATAGACTAAATGCATTTTGCATATTCATCAATTTGTGTCAAAGGTTTAGGACAAAAATTTACTTTCTTTAGCGTTGCAGACGGCACTAACTGTGCTACACTAACACGTAAAAATTCCAAAATTACATTAATATATTAATATAAGGATTCCGCCGGGCAGTGACCCATAAAGGGAGATAATTCGATGAATGCTCGAAGAGCTAGTTTCACCCTCTTGATTTGTCTTCTGTTTTCATTCTCATTCATTTCCATCGCTCAAGCGCAAACACCGGATACGTGTCCTGCTTTAGTGACTTATGCTGTCACGCAGTTGGCAACCAACTGCGCGAACACGGATGGGAATTCTGCCTGCTATGGTTATGAAGCGGTCAACGCGACCTTCCGTGACACAGTAGAACCCGATTATTTCAGTGAACCCGGAGATCGCGCTGAATTAACGACCATCGAGGCAGTCCAGACTGGAGCATTCGATCTGCAAGAGCAGGAATGGGGATTGAGCCTGATGAATGTGCAGGCGAATCTGCCCAACGAACTGCCCAGCGTGGTTTACGTCTTGCTCGGTGGCGTTGAAGTCGAAAACGACGTTGAGCCGGAAGATGCACTTCAGCTTCTGGAAGAAGGCGTTGCGGTAATTTCAGCGTCATCTACAGAACTGCGTACCTATCCTGATGGACTTGGGTTCATCGACTCAGAAACGATTGAGACCATTCCATCTGGCGCAGCGCTCTCGGCTGATGCGGTGAGCACGGATGGGGAGTGGGTACGTGTTGCATATCAGGACACAGCCGGATGGATTTCGGCGGCAGCGCTACAGGACACGGAAGCCCTGAGTGATCTGCCCGTCATTACGCCAAGTGATCGCACCCCGATGCAGAGCTTTTACTTCCGGGTGGGCATCGGCGGGCAACCATGCGCCCTTGCGCCTTCACTGTTGATTATACAGGGTCCGGAGGAAGTGCCTGTTGATATTCGGCTGCACGATACCAACATTCGGATCGAGTCCACGATTGTCCTGCGCACACTGCCACCGGGAGATCAGTTGGGCGACGCGGTTGAACTGATCACGCTTTACGGGATGGCGACCATCCATCCGGGCACGCCAGACGCAATTCTGGTACCCCCCGGCTTCTCAAGTCGTGTCTTCCTCGGTGAGTTCACCAGCCTCGGTATCGAAGGCGACGAAGATGAAAAGTCGCTCTCCGGTGGTTGGTCTGATCCACGCCCCCTCAC